>JACQAG010000086.1 GCA_016195085.1 Pseudomonadota bacterium
GCCCACCGGCAGGGCCAGGCGGGGCTGGTCGAGCTCTGGCCGGCGGTGGAGCCGGCCGAATTGCCGCCCATCGAGCGGTGGCAACCGCCGGTCGGTGCGCTTGCCGCCGACAGCCCGGTCGAGCGGCTGGCGCGCATCATCGCCGGGCGGATTCGATCCTGGCTGGATGAAGGCGAGCGCCTGCCGGCGCGCGGCCGGCCCGTGCACGCCGGCGACATCATGGTGCTGGTGCGCCGCCGCGGCGTCTTCGTCGAGCATCTCGTGCGCGCGCTCAAGGATCGCCAAGTGCCGGTCGCCGGCATCGATCGCATGGTGCTGGCCGAACAGCTCGCGGTCATGGACCTGATGGCGCTGGGCCAGTTTCTGCTGCTGCCCTCCGACGATCTGACCCTGGCGGTCGTGCTGAAGAGCCCGCTGATCGGCTTCGATGAGGGGCGGCTGTTCGATCTCGCCCACGACCGCCGGCCGCGCAGCCTCTGGCAGGCCCTGCAGCGGCGGCGCTCGGAGCACCCCGACTTCGCCCGCGCCGTCCAGTATCTGGAAGCGCTGTTGGCGCGCGTCGATTTCACCCCGCCCTTCGAGCTCTACGCCGATGTGCTGGGCCCGCTCCAAGGACGCCGGCGTCTGGTCGAGCGCCTCGGCGCCGAGGCCCTCGACCCGTTGGATGAGTTCCTCTCCGCCGCCCTTGCCTTCGAGCGCACCCATGTCGCCTCGCTGCAGGGGTTCTTGTCCTGGCTCGCCCGCGGCAAGAGCGATATCAAGCGCGACCTGGAGCCGGCGCGCGACCAGGTGCGGGTGATGACCGTGCACGGCGCCAAGGGTCTGCAGGCACCGATCGTGATCCTGCCGGACACCATGCAGGTGCCGAAGTCCGGGCCCAAGCTGTTGTGGCCGGCGGGGGACGATATTCCGCTGTGGTCGCCTTCCCAGCGCCGGGATGACGAGCTCGCCGCCTCCGCCCGCGCCGCCGCCAGGCTCGCCGGCGAGCGGGAATACCGAAGGCTGCTCTACGTCGCCATGACCCGGGCGGAAGACCGGCTCTATGTCGCCGGCTGGCGCCGGGCGCGGGGCGGGGCGGCCGGTTGCTGGTACGAGCTCATCGAGCGGGGCCTGGCCGCCCTGGGCGAAGCGGTCCCGATTGCGCTCACCGGCGGCCTTCAGGGTCCGGGGCGCCGGCTTGCAAGCCCGCAGACCGCACTCCCGGTTCCCGATCGCGCCGCTGCCGGGTCAACCGCGGCGGCGGCGCCGAGCCTGCCGGAATGGGCTGGGCGGTCACCCCCGGCCGAGCCCGACCCGCCCAGGCCCTTGGCGCCAAGCCGGCCGGAGGGCGAGGAGCCGACCGTCCGCTCGCCGACCGGGAGCGAGGATTCGGCGCGCCTGAAGCGCGGCCGGCTCATCCATCGCCTCCTGCAGAGCCTGCCGGATTTGCCCCGAAGGAGCCGGGCCGCCGCGGCCCGGCGTTGGCTTGGCCGCCCGGTCCACCGCTTGGCCGCCGACGAGATTGCTGAGCTCGAGCGCGAGGTCCTGGCGGTCCTCGAACACCCGGATTTCGCCCCTCTCTTTGGCCCCGGCAGCCGGGCCGAGGTGCCGCTGGCCGGGCTCATTCGCCTTGCCGATGGCAGCACCAGGCGGGTCGCCGGACAGGTCGACCGGCTGGTCGTCGCCGCGGGCAAAGTTCTGGTTTTGGACTACAAATCGAACCGCCCCGCGGCGACCCGGGAGAGCGACGTTTCTTCTTATTATATCAAGCAGATGGCCGCTTATCGAGCGGTGCTGCGGGAGATCTATCCCGACCATGAGGTCGCCTGCGTCCTCGGCTGGACCGAGATCCCCCTCCTGATGCAACTCAGCGATGCTTTGCTCGCGGCCCACCCGCCTTGACCGGCGGGGGACCCCCCCCTAGATTTCAGGGGCCGGGGACGTCACTCTGGCTTAGAACGTCCCCAGAACAAAGGAGCTCCGATGACCACCACGATTGCGACGACACCGGCGAAGGTGAGCGACGAGAGCTTCGAGGCCGATGTGCTGCGGGCCAATGCTCCCGTCCTCGTAGACTTCTGGGCGGAGTGGTGCGGCCCCTGCAAGACGATCGCGCCGGCGCTCGAGGAGCTGGCCAAGGACTATTCCGGCAAGGTGGTGGTGGCGAAGGTCAACATCGACGAGAACCCGTTGACCCCGCAGCGCTACAATGTGCGCGGGATTCCCACCCTGATGCTGTTCAAGGGCGGCCAGGTGGCCGCCACCAAGATCGGCGCCTTGCCCAAGGGCAAGCTCTACGAGTGGGTCGACTCGGTCCTGTAGACCGGCCCCCCCCCGCGCGTGTCCCACCCTGCGCGTGCCCGGGACTGGGACAGTGGGACAGGTGCAAGCCTTTGAAATCGCTGTGGTGAGCTGAGAGCCCGGACGGACGTGCCGCCACGGCAGTGGCCCGGCTCGTCGCATGATGCCTTAGACCGAACTTTACCCATTTTTCGAGCAAGGCGCTGATGTGACTCGCATTTGGTTGCGGGTCCTGACTACAGCGTCGGTTGGAGGGCGAGCAGATCGAAGGCGCGGCGCTGGGTTTGGGTCGGTGTGGCGAGCACGGGGA
>JACQAG010000087.1 GCA_016195085.1 Pseudomonadota bacterium
GATTGCGTTCAACGATGGCTGAACGCGAGAGAGAAACAGTCGCCGATGATTACGGAGGCGACGATGACGAGAAAAAGGGCGCCGGTGGCGATGCGGAACGCCTTCTGCGGTTTCGCGCCGTGTTTGCCGCCGATCGCTCCGACGATAAGATCGGCCACGCGTCCGCCATCGAGCGGGTAGAGCGGCAATAGGTTGAACCCCGCAAGCGCGACGTTCAGCATGGCGAAGATCATGGCGACGTTAATCGCCATATCCGATGCGGAAGACGATGAACCGATGATCTGACTGCCTCCGGTGACGATGCCGACCGGAACCTTCGCCTGCTCCAGCACCGGACCCTGCTCGATGTGCAGTTCGAAATACGCCCGCGTCGAGCCCGCTTCTAGGAACCGCTTCTTCGATTGAATCAATTCGAGATCGCAACCGGTTTCCAGCATGTGCTGGCGCAAAGGGCGCTTGCTGTCGACGCGTAGCGCCTTCAGCTCCTCCGCAGGAAGCTCGCCCAATGCGGCGCGCGAGCCGATATGATCCAAGCCGAACCAGGTTCCCTCCTCGGCCCTGATCGCCATGACCTTGATGTCGATGGCTGGCCGCCTCGCGCTGTCGATCATGGCAGCCACGGTGACAAGGCCGGCGATGACGCCAGCGGCGCCGTCGTAGTTGCCTCCGCACACCACCGAGTCGAGATGCGATCCGATGATGACCGCCGGGCGGGTACGATCATGCCCGCGCAATACGAGATAGGTGTTCTTCGCGAAATCCGCTTCCACCTCGAGCCCGACCGAGCGGGCCGCTTGTGCAAGAAGATCGTGGGCTGCTGTCTCTTTCTCGCTATAAGGAGCGCGGGTTACGCCAACTCCGTCGGCACTGAGGCGACGCAAGTCGGCGAACAGCGATTCTGCCAACACCATGCGTCCGCGCAGGGCTGCGTTCAGATCGAAGGGCCGCTTGGACATCAGTTCTCCTAGGGGCCAAGGACGCGACTTTCGATATTAACGCCGTCGACCGATATTCCAAAGTTGAACATCCGCTTATGGCACTTCCCGGTCGCGCCGCGTGCCGCGAGGGACGGCCGCTCACTGACCCAAAGCGGACTCCGGCAAGCCGGCCCAGCGCCTGTTTACGAGTTCACGCCCGAGCGCTGCCTTCGTGCCTCGCACCCGCCTCGAGGCGTACACCGCATGAGCCCGGTGGGCAGCTTGACGCCCAGCAAGATGACCTTGATGCCGGCGATCACGCCGTCGGGTCTGACCGGACGCGCGAGATCGGCGGCGCCGAGCTGGCGATAGGAAAGGTGCGCGACCGTGCCGCAGACGGCATCGAGTTGGCTGAGTCTCCGCTATTTCCGTCTTGCCCGCCCGCCAGCAACCTTCTGGTCCATCGGTGCGGAGAAACGACATCGCCGAGCCGCTTCCGTCATCGCAGGGTGATGTCGTAGCGGACGTGATTGGTGGCGCGCGCAATGCGGTCGTAGAGAGCGCGGGCCGCCGCGTTGTCAGCCGCGGTATGCCAGTATAGTCGCTGCCAGCCCAGGTCCCGGCCGCGCGCAATCAGCGCCTCGATGAGCCGGCGCCCGATCCCGGCGCCGCGGGCGGCGGGCTCGACCCAAAGGTCCTCGAGGTAGCAGACCATCCGGCGGCTGAAGGTGTGCGGATGAAGCACATAATGCGCAAAGCCGACCAGCAATCCTTCGGAGTCGGATGCGCTCGCCACCAAGCTGCCCACCGGGTTTGCCGGATCCATGAGCCGGCGCCACAATTCGTGGTCATCGGCCTCCGGGATCGAGGCGCCGAAATGCTTGCAATTGGCCGACCACATCCGCTGCCACGCCGGCCGATCTGCCATCACGGTGTCGCGAACTTCGATCGTCACCATTGCCCGAGGCGTTCGGCAATGCCGATGCGATAGGCCACATGGACGGAGTTCCTTGAACGACGCGTTCGCGCGTGCCCCGTGGGCGGCCATGCCGCTCGATCGACAACATAGCAATTGCATCCGCGCTGCAACGCGACGCGGCGCGCGACGGTGGCCTCATAGCGTCCATAATTTGCGACCCTCGGGCAGCGTGACACCCCTCCAGATGCCCTTGATATCGGCGATCACGCCGCCGGGCCTGACCAGACGCTGGAGATCGGCGGCGCCGAGCCGGCGATAGGCCAGGTGCGCGACCGCGCCGACGAGGGCATCGAATGGGCCGAGACCGTCCAGATCGCCCTCGAGCTCGATGCCATAAAGAGAGAGCGCTTCGGCCGCGTCGGCTAAGGCGTCGTGCACGCGGACCTCGGCCCCTCGGCGCTCCAGACCGCGGACGAGATCGGCGACCTTGCTGTTGCGGAGATCGCGGACGTTTTCCTTAAAGGCGAGACCCAGCACCAGCACTCGGGCCGTGCTCGGCCGACCCAGCTCCTGCCAGATGCGCTCGGCGAAGAACTCGCCCATGGCGTCGTTGATGCGCCGTCCGGCCAGCACGATCGCCGGCTCGATGCCGACCTCGAGCGCGGCATGGGCCAGATAGAACGGATCGACGCCGATGCAATGGCCGCCGACGAGGCCGGGGGTGTAGGCGTGGAAGTTCCACTTAGTCGATGCCGCTTCCAGCACGTCATGCATCGACAGGCCCATGCGGTCGAAGATCATCGCCACCTCGTTGACGAAGGCGATGTTGATGTCGCGCTGGGCGTTCTCGATCACCTTCGCCGCTTCGGCCGTGCGGATATCTTTGGCACGGTGCACCGAAGCCGCGATGCGCCCGTAGATCGCCTCCAGTCGCTTGGCCACATCCTCGGTCTGGCCGGCGACCACCTTGGGAAGCCCGGCCAGACCATGTTCGGGATCGCCGACATTGATCCGCTCCGGGGAATATCCGAGGAAGAAATCGCGGCCGCATTTGAGGCCCGAGGCGGCTTCGAGCCGGGGCCCTGCCACGCCCTCGGTCACGCCGGGATAGACCGTGCTCTCATAAACGACGATGGCGCCCGGGCCGAGCCGGCTGCCGATGGTGTCGGAGGCTTGGATCACGGCAGAGAGGTCCGGACGGTTGTCGGCATCGACCGGCGTGGGCGCGGTCACGATGTAGATGTCGCGGCCGGCGAGGATGGCGGGATCGTCGGCAAGCGCCGAGCCGAGAACCGCCAGGCTGTCCGGGCCGATCTCGCCATTGCGATCATGGCCGCGCTTCAGCTCGGCGATGCGCTCCCGGTCGACGTCATAGCCCGCCACCGGGAAATGCCGCGAGAGGGCCACGGCGAGCGGCAGGCCCACATAGCCGAGGCCGACGACGACGATGCTGGGGGGAACGGCCATAGGGGGCCCAGCGTTAACGGCAGCACCGGTCCTCTGTCAACGAGGCTTGGGTCGATGCGGCGGGCCCTGTATAAACCCAACGCGATGGATTGGCTTTGGAATTTGGCCCTGCCGGTCGCTGTCGCCGGCGGCTCCTGGCTCGCCACCGGTGCTGCGCTCGGGCTGCTCCGGCGCCGGGCGATCCTGGACGTGCCCAATCATCGCAGCAGCCACAACGTGCCCACGCCAACGGGCGGGGGCATCGGCGTCATGCTGACCGTGCTGGCGGCCTGGCTTGCCTATGCCGGGCTTGGCGCCGAGCGCCCCTTGGGCCTGGCCGTGCTCGCCGCCGCCGCCGCCGGCTTGGCGCTTCTGTCCTGGGTCGACGACATGCGTAAGCTGCCGGTCCTGCAGCGGCTGGCGGGCCAGGCGGTCGCCGTGGCGGTGGGGCTCTGGGCCCTGGCCGGCGGCGGCCACGTGTTCCAGGGCTTGCTGCCGCCCGCCCTCGATCTCGCAGTGACCGGCTTCCTTTGGCTGTGGTTCGTCAATCTCTACAATTTCATGGACGGCATCGACGGCATCACCGGTGTGGAGACCACGGCACTCGGGCTCGGGCTCGCCCTCCTGCCCGCCCTCGGCATCGCCCTGGACGCGACGCCGGCGCTCATCCTGGCGGCCGCCGCGCTCGGCTTCCTCCGCTGGAACTGGCACCCGGCCAGGATCTTCCTGGGCGATGTCGGCAGCGTGCCCTTGGGATATCTTCTGGGCGGCCTCCTCATCGCCGCGGCCGCTTCCGGAGCCTGGGCTGCCGTCCTCATCCTGCCGCTCTACTATTCCGCCGATTCGACCTTGACCTTGTTGGCGCGGCTTTGCCGCGGCGAGCGCATCTGGCAAGCACATCGCCAGCACTTCTATCAGCGGGCGGTGCGGGGCGGCTGGAGCCATGCCCGCGTCGCCGGCTGGGTGATCGCCGTCGATCTGGCGCTCATTCTGCTGGCCATCCTCGCCACCCTTGGTCATCCCTTCGTGGCACTTGGCCTGGCCGTCATTCTCGTCGCCGCGGCACTCGGCGGCTTTGGCCGCGTCGGGCGGCACCCTGTGATATGATCAGAGCGCCGTCGCAAGCGAGCCGAACCCCCATGCAACTCTGCCCTGCGAGACCCATGCGAGGTCGGTTGGAATGCCCGTGCGCTTGAGGGGCAACGGCCGGTCGTGGGTCGTGATGGCGCATGACGTGGCGCTGGCGGCGATCTCCTATCTCTTCTCGCTGTGGCTCCGCCTGGGCAGCAGCTTCTTCACCTGGTCGGGCGAGGTGATCTGGCTCGGCCTAGCGCTGTTCACGCTGGTCGCCGCCGTGGTGTTCTGGTGGGCCGGACTGCACAAGCGGGTGTGGCGCTACGTCTCCCTCGACGATCTTTTCGCCATCGTGCGCGCCGTGTTCCTCGTCAACCTGGTGTTCCTGGTCACCCTGTTCATGGTGACGCGGCTGGCCGAGTTCCCGCGCTCGACCCTGGCGATCGACGTCTTCGTGCTGACCGGGCTCATGGCGGCGCCGCGGGTGCTCTATCGCCTGTCCCAGGACCGGGCGTTCAAGGCCTTGTTCGAGCGGGGCGGCGCAAGGCGCGTGCCGGTGCTGCTCATCGGCTGGGGCGATGCGGCCGATCTCTTCGCCAGGCGCGCCACGGCGGCGGATGCCACCTACCGCATCGTCGGACTCATCGAGGATCGTACCGAGTGGCAGGGACGCCGCGTGCGCGGCATGGAGGTGCTCGGCCGCGCCGCCGACCTTCCTTCCGTAGTCGAGCGCCTGACCCATCGCGGCATCCGTCCCGAACGCCTGGTCATCGGCAGCGAAGCGACCGGTGCCGAGGTGCGCACGCTCCTCGATGCGGCCGATCGGCTGGCCATACCCTTGAGCCGTCTGCCGCCGCCGTCGCGTCTCGAGCACCCGAGCGAGCCCGAGAGCGACATCCGCCCGATCGCGGTCGAGGATCTTCTGGGTCGGCCTCAGGCGGTGCTCGACCGCTCCCGCATCCAGCACCTCATCGGCGGCAAGCGCGTCATGGTGACCGGGGCCGGCGGCAGCATCGGCGGCGAGCTCGCGCGCCAGATCGCCGAGCTCGCTCCGGCGCATCTGGCACTCTTCGACATCAGCGAATACGCGCTCTACCAGATCGATCTGGAGCTGGCCGAAGGCTGGCCTGAGGTCAAGCGAACCGCGACCCTGGGCGATGTGCGCGACCGCGCCAGGGTCGAGCAGATCATGGCGCGCGAGCGGCCCGAGCTGGTGTTCCACGCCGCCGCCTTGAAGCACGTGCTGCTGATGGAGACGAACCCGAACGAGGCGGTGCTGACCAACGTCATCGGCACCCGCACCGTCGCCGATGCGGCGCGAGGTGCGAGTGTCGAGGCGATGGTGCTGATCTCCACCGACAAGGCGGTCAATCCATCCAGCATCATGGGCGCTTCCAAGCGGCTGGCGGAAGCCTATTGCCAGGCGCTCGACATCGCACTCCGCCCAAGCGGCGGCACCCGCATCGTGACGGTGCGCTTCGGCAATGTGCTGGGCTCGACCGGCTCGGTGGTGCCGCTGTTCAAGCGCCAGCTCGCCCGCGGCGGACCGCTCACCGTCACCCACAAGGAGATGACGCGCTTCTTCATGACCGTGCGCGAAGCGGTCGAGCTGGTGCTGCACGCCTCGGTGCCGGAAGCGGACGCGGCCGATGTCGGCGCCATCCACGTCCTCGACATGGGCCCGCCGGTGAAGATCCTCGACCTCGCCCACCAGATGATCCGGCTCGCCGGCAAGCGGCCGGAGATCGACGTCAAGATCGAATTCGTCGGCTTGCGGCCGGGCGAGAAGCTCAGCGAAGAGCTGTTCCATGACGGCGAAGCATCGATGCCGACCAGCCAGGCCGGCATCCTCTTGGCGCGCCCCCGCACCGCCGATCACGCGCTGCTGAGCCGCGCCTTGGACGAGCTCGCCGAGGCCGCCCGCCAGCGGCGCAGCGAGCAGACCTTGCAGCTCATCCGCCGGCTGGTGCCGGAATACCAGGCCGAGGCCGCGGCCGAGCGCAAGGTGGGAAGAGTCTAACTGCGAGGGGCCATGGTCAGGAAACGCCCGAAGCTCGAGCCCAGATACGAGATCAACGTCTCGCTGAAAGCCTGGGATATCGCTAGGGCCGGCGCCGGCGTCACCTTCAAGATCCGTGACCATGACGGCCTGTTGGGCACGATCGAGATCGGTCAGGGCACCTTCGGCTGGAAGCGTGCCCGCGGCAAAAAGGGCTTCAAGCGCATTCCCTGGCGCCAATTTTCCGAGGCGATGGAACGGCTCTGAGCGCTCCCCGCAGCTTGGTGCTTAGCGAGCCTTTGCAGCCAACTTGAGCACGTGCCCTTCGCCCGGCTTCCGATTGCCGCCGCCCCAAGAATTTTCAATTGTACCAGCCTTCGCAAGCGCAACGCAGATGTCCTTAATGTTCGTTTCACGCAGTCGGTGAGTCTGGAGCAACTGAGCAACGATGGCAGCAAATCTGGTTGGCCCTTGCGATGAGAGGGTCGCGATCAAATCGTCCGCTGCTCGCGCTTTATCGTTTTCAACAATCTGCTCGATCGTGGCTTCCTCCATTTCAGCTGAAAGTCCAGCGAACAGATCAATGGTGCTTGACCGTTCTTGTCGTCTCTTCTCTTTTGCCAGTGCCCGATTTTTCGCGTGCCCGCGCCACGCATCGTATTCGGTCTGTCGAAAAGTCTTTAAGCCTTCTGCGCTCTTGGTCCCATACGTGATGAAAAAGTGCGCCCTATCAGCTGTTGCCTTGTCGATCGGGGTCGATATTACGAAATCGAAGTTACCTGCTGCTCTGAGTGATTCACGAAACAGTTTCTCCACCGCAAGCCCGCGGGGAAGATTTGGGTCGAGCCGACCACTCCAATCAGCTCCGCCCAAGATCGGCTCTAATGAAGCGATGATTTCTGCATCATTGCTATGTGCGAAGCGATTGATGTGGTCGTACATAAAGTTAATTATGACTTCGCATTTACGCCGCATGAAGAGTGGCTTGATCTTATCGAACGGGTAGCCCGTCCATCCTGTCGGGTCGATGAAGATCAGAGGAAATGACGACCCAATGAAAGATTGAATCTCGCCAACAAAGTCTTCGAACTTCCCGCACTGGGTTCTGATTTCGAAGCCTTCGTCAGGCTTGTGAAACGGAGCCACTGCCGATTGAAGCTGCGCGAAGGCACCAGCGTTTATCTCGGAAAAGAAACAGTGAATTTTTCGGCGCTGCCTCTTTCGCTCAAGAATTTGCGCTTGGGCGTCTCTCAGCACTGAGATTGCAATCATAAACGAGGAGTCGCTAAAATTCGCCGTCGTGGTTTCCCAGGGACCCGAGAAACCATCGACGTATGTTACGTCTGAAAACGTTAGAACTTTGAACGCGAGCGCCTGAAGATAGCGCTTGAGAATGAAATGCTTTGCCTTAGTTTGCTCGCGACCTAAGTACGGATCGGTCACCCATCTCGCCCTTCTAGTCCGCAGCCACGGCTCCTAGGTTCTGAACCTTGGATCCAGATGGATATTGATTCCATTCACGTCCGCAGAGGAGGCGACCGCCGGATTTCGGACGTATGCCTCCCCATTGTTTAAAGAAGAATGCAACGTTGGCTGCCTGGCATTGATCTCGGATTTCGATCGCCCATTCTTGGGCCATCGGCCGCGCATGAGGCCCGCTCTCACCACCAACAATTGCCCAATCGATCCCTCTGAGATCGACCCTCCCCACAGAACCCAGCAATGGTTCAAAGGACACAAATTTCACTGATGCCTGCGCAGCTTGAAGATGTCTCATCCGCACCGTGTTCTGCGCGTCTTCAATTGAGACACCCAGCCAAACGTGCGGCGGTGCTAGGTCGGTGCCATATCTTCTCCAAAGATATCGAGCCATCAGAGAGCTGCGCTTGGTGAGGACTTGGTAGGTGTGCCAGTCGGCGGCCTCCATCGTGTCGAACACAGAATCAATGAAGGACCTGGGTACCTCTTTATGAAAGAGATCGCTCATAGAGTTGACGAAAATGCGACGAGGCTGTCGCCACTGCAGCGGCTGCTTCAGTCGTTCAGGCCTTAGTGTGAGGTCAAAACCGTTCTCAAAAGGATGTCCTGGGACACCACGAAACCGCTCTGAGAAGCGTTCCGCGTAGCAGAGATCGCAGCCTCGCGTGACCTTCGAACAGCCGGTCACTGGATTCCATGTCGCGTCGGTCCACTCAATTTGAGTCGTCGTCGACATTGGCCCATCCTAGAACAAATACAGAACATTGACCAGCCTCAATTGTACATGAGGTCGCTTATTTGCCGTCTTGGCGGGAAGCATAGCGACGATCCGATGTATCGGATCTGCGCACTCACTCTGCCGGCATTCCCACGCCTGCCGTGGTCGATCCGTCTAGTTGGCGTCGCCGCTTTGGCGCTCGATCGACATCCCCGCCGGCGCCAGCGCCCAGGAATGCGCCCGCGACTCGTAGACGGCGATGCGGGGCGGCGGAAAGCTCGGATCGCCGAAGGCACCCATAGCCACGGCGATGAATCGGGGCACCCCGTCGTTCTCCCAGTAGACGGTCGAGCCGCAGTTTGGGCAAAACCGGAAGACCAGCTTGTTGCCGCTGTCGGCCACCCGAACGAACTCGCTCGCGCGGCCTTCGATCTCGAGAATCTGTTCGCGTCGGAATCGCGCTTGCGCGCCAAAAGCGCTGCCGGTTCGGCGCTGGCAGTCCAAGCAATGGCACATCGAAATGCGCACGGGTTCGCCCTGGCATGCGAGCCGAAGCTGTCCGCAGCTGCAGGCGGCCTGACGGGTGGTCATTGGTTCACCTTGACTGAGCCGAATCCCATCGAGCTTTGTTCAACGGTTCCGCCGCCGCGGCGTCGGCCTTTGCTTGGGCTTGCGCGCGGGCACGGATGCGAGCTGCGAGAGCTCGCGCACGGTCTCGCTCGCGGTGGTGACGAACAGGAACGGCATCAGGCCGTGGAGAATGGCGGCGAGCCCGCCCTTCACCATCTTCCAGCCGTAGCGCTGGGCAAAGAGGAGATGCTCGCTATAGCTCTGGCCGACCGAGCGCGGATGCGACAGGAACCGCCCCAGCATTAGAACTCGTACTTCTCGATGATCATCGGCTCGCGGCGCGCGGCCTCGACCCATTCGACCATCTGCGGCAGGTTCCAGACGGCATCGACGTAACGCTGCGCGTCCTCCTCGAGCGCCACCTGGTAGGTGCGGAACCGGCTGATCACCGGGCCAAACATCGCGTCCGCGATGGTGAAGTGCCCGAACAACAGCTCGCCGCCCTCGCCGAAGCGCTTGCGGCAGTCGCGCCAGAGCGCCGTGATGCGGTTGACGTCCTCCTGCACGCCCGGGGCGCGGCCGCGGCCGGGAAAGCTCGAGCGGACATTCATCGGCATGTTCTCGCGCACCGCGGCGAAGCCGGAATGCATCTCGGCGCTGACGGCACGCGCCACCGCACGGGCCTCGCGATTCTCCGGCCAGAGCTTCGCCTTGGGGAATTGCTCGAAGAGATATTCCGATATGGCAAGCGAGTCCCAAACCGTCTGTCCGTCGTCGATCAGCGCCGGGACCCGCCCCGAGGGCGAGTGCCGGAGGATCTGCTCGCGGGTCTGCGGCTGATCGAGCGGAACCACGATCTCCTCGAAGGCCTCGCCGGTCGCTTTCAGCACCAGCCAGGGACGCATCGACCAGGATGAATAGTTCTTGTTGCCGAGAACGATCGTGAAGCGGGCCATCGCCCCCTCTGTGCTGGTTGCGCTTGGCCCGCATTAGAGCAAACCGGCGGGTGGGTGCAACCAAGAAGCCGGAGCGCGTTGTTTTTCTGGCCTTTTCACCGACGCGCAAGCGCGCCATTCTCTCCATGCCTACCCGAAACCTGAGCGGAGCCATGCCCGTGCCCACCTCTCTTGCCTCGCGCGCCGGGGCCGACACGATCCCCATCGTCCCGGTCAAGAAGGGGCGGCTCCGGGATTTCCTCAAGGACAAGCCGGCCGGGCTCAAGGCGTGGTTGGAATCGGTGGGCTTCACCGCCGAGCCCGGCAGCGTGGCCCTCGTGCCTGGCCGTGACCATCGGCTGCGCCAGGTCTTGGTCGGCGTCGAATCGCCAGGGCATATCTGGGCCTATGGCGATTTGCCGACCAAGCTCCCGGCCAAGCACCGCTACCGGCTGGAGGCGAGGCTGGAGGCAGCCGAGGCGAACAACGCCGCGCTCGGCTGGGCATTGGGCAGCTATGCCTATACCCGCTACAAGAGCGCCAAGCGGAAGCCGGCCACGCTCGTCTGGCCCGAAGCCGCCGACCGCGTCCTGGTCGAAGCCCGGGCCGAGGCCCTATGCCTGGCCCGCGATCTCATCAACACGCCGGCCGATGACATGGGTCCGAGCGCGCTTGCTTCCGCGGCCGGCGAGCTCGCCAAGCAGCACGGCGCCAAGATCGAGGTGATCGTCGGCGACCAGCTCCTGAAGCGCAACTACCCGACCATCCACGCGGTCGGCCGCGCCGCGGCCGATGCCCCTCGGCTCATCGATATGAGCTGGGGCAAGCCGTCGGCGCCGAAGGTGACCTTGGTGGGCAAGGGCGTGTGCTTCGATTCCGGCGGGCTCGACATCAAGACCGCCGCCGGCATGAAGATGATGAAGAAGGACATGGGCGGAGCCGCCAGCGTGCTGGCGCTGGCCAAGATGATCATGGCCGAGGCGCTGCCGCTCCGGCTCCGGGTGCTGGTGCCGGCGGTGGAGAACGCCATCTCCGCCAACGCCTTCCATCCCTTGGACGTGATCCGCACGCGCAAGGGCATCACGGTCGAGGTCGGCAACACCGATGCCGAGGGCAGGCTCATCCTCTGCGATGCCTTGGCCGAAGCCGACAGCGAGAAGCCGACCTTGCTGATCGACATGGCGACCTTGACCGGAGCCGCGCGCGTGGCCTTGGGCCCGGAGCTGCCGGCCCTGTTCTCCAACAACGATTCGGTCGCTGCCGATCTCCTCACCCATGCCCAAGCCGAGGCCGACCCGCTCTGGCGCATGCCGCTCTGGCAGCCCTATCGCAAGATGCTGGAGACCTACATGGCGGACATCTCGTCCACCGGCGATGCGCCCTTCGCCGGCTCGGTGACCGCGGCCTTGTTCCTGCAGAGCTTCGTCTCCAAGGATACGCCCTGGGTGCATATCGACACCTACGCCTGGAACGCCAAGACCAGGCCCGGGCGCCCGGAAGGCGGCGAGGCGCTCGGTGCGCGCGCGCTGCTGGCGCTCATCCGCCAGCGCTACGCGCGGGTGTAGAGTTGTTTCATCTCGTCATGGCCGGGCTCGTCCCGGCCATCCACGTCTTCGGTGGTGCAGCGGCACGACGTGGATGGCCGGGACGAGCCCACGGCTGTCCGGTTTAGATTCAGATGCATTGAAGGGTCAATTGGGAGTTATTGAGACTTGGCCCTGGCAGTGGGTTGAGCAGGTGGGCAATTGGCTTTCGATGCATGAGGTTGA
>JACQAG010000088.1 GCA_016195085.1 Pseudomonadota bacterium
AGACAAGACGCTCCTTGACCGTTATTGCCCCGCTGATCGCCTCAGGCACACGCCTGCGTGCAGCGCTCTACCGCGAAAGCGGTTTAGTCCCATGGCACTAGTCGGAGCTGGTGCCATGTTTGTGTTGAGTCCGCAATGCGCACCAAAGCGGAAGTCCGCTAACGCCCACGGATTTATGAGTTCACGCCCTCGTCGAAGGACGCACGGCAGGACTCCAGGGATTCTTCATGCACTGACGAACCTCACGGTCAGGACGCCTACACCGGGATCGGATTGGCCGCCGCGAAATGGCAGGCGGCGAATTGTTTGGGCGCGGCCTCGCTGAGCTCAGGCCGCTCCTTGCGACAGCGCTCGACGTGATCCGCCGCGTCGGACCCAAGCTCAGCCGACTATGGCTTCGGCCTCGATCTCGACCTCGTAGTCACCAACCAGACCAGAGACCTCGATGAGCGTATTGGCCGGCCTGATGCGGCCGAAATAGCGGCCATGGACCCGGGCAACGGGTTCCCATTGGCTTGCATCCCTCAGATAGATGCGCGTCCGGATCACATCCTCGAGCGTGGCACCGAGCGATCCCAGCGCGGCCATGATCTTGTCCAGGATGTAGACGGTCTGCGCCGCGGGATCGCCCCGACAGACGACGGCACCCTTGGCGTCCGTCGCCGTGGTGCCGCTGACCAGCACCCGGTCGCCGATGCGAATAGCGCGGCTGTATCCGCATAGGGCTTCCCAGATGCTGGCGGAATCCACCCTGAGGCGCTGCGGCCGCGAATCGGCGGGTACGGCCTTGTAGACCTTGGGAACGCTGGACAGGTGATGGCTCAAATCTCCCGAGGCGGTGAGAAAGGGCGGTCTTCGATATTCATCGCCGCAGTCTCCCGGAATGCGCTTCGACCCCTGGAACGCCGCCTCGATTGCCGAGCGGTCGGCATCGTCGAGGGCGAAGGCGAAGGTCCGGAGATTGTCCTCCCGGTGCTCGCGCTCTCCCAGCCGCGCGCCGACGATGACGGCGGCGACCGCCTTGTGGTCCAGGATCCAACGCGTGGCGACATTGGCGATCGACACGCCGTGCTTGCCGGCGACGCGATGAAGCGCGCCGAGGATCCCCTGCAGCACCGCCCAGCCGCCGATCGCGTCGACGAACCGCTTGTACTTCATCTTGCTCCAGTCGGCGATGTCACTCGCCGTCGGCTCGGGCCGTCCCAGCCACCGCTCCGATATCAAACCGCCACCGAGCGTGCCATAGGCGAGCAGCTTGATTCCGTGCTCGATGCAGAATTGGCTCATGTCCTCTGCGGCGCGCCGATCCATGAGCGAGAACGACACCTGGTTCGAGACGACGGGAATGCCGTGCTTCACCAGGACACGGAGATGATCGGTATTGAAATTGGTGACGCCGAGATGGCGGATCAGACCCTCGCGCTGCAATGCCGCGAGCTCAGTCATGGCGTCCAGATAGCCCGGATGCTCGAAGGTCCACCAGTGGAACTGCATGAGGTCGATCGTCGACACGCCGAGCCGGCCGAGGCTGCGCTCGACCCCGGCCCGAACCACGTCGGGCGTCATCGCGCCGGGACTGGGGCACCATTTGGTGGAGACGAAGGCGCGCTCGACACCCTTCGGCTTCTCGCGGGCAATGCGCTGGAGCAGGCGGCCGGCGACCACTTCGGCGCTGCCATAATGGTCTGCCATGTCGAAGCTATCGAAGCCGGCCCGCACATAGTCCAAGAGCGCCGCCGCCCCCTTGTCGACATCCAGGACCTTCCCGTCGCGCTCCATATCGGCGATCTGCCACAGGCCGGTCATGATCCGGCTGGTCGTGAGGCCGGGCGCCAGATCGATGCGCTCCGGCGCGGAGGATCGCGGGGGCATTGTCTTGTGTGCTCAAATCGGCAAGGTCGGAAATGATAGCACCCGGCGCGGGTGCCGGGAAACTTCGGCGGGTTGCGTCGCCGAGCCGGCCTATAATGCCCGAGCCGCGATCATGGAAAGGCGTTGGGAGCGATGTCGATCCTCATCTTCGAGAACGCCTTGCTGCTCGACACGAGGGAGATGGTTCGGCGCGAGGCCATGCATGTCGCCATCGAGGGCGATCGCATCCGCGAGGTCTCCGACCGGCCGATCCAAGCGGGTGCGGCGCGGCGCGTCGATGTGCGGGGCCGGACTTTGATGCCCGGCCTGATCGACGCGCATTTCCATACCTTTGGCATCTACTTGAATATGTGGCGTGCGGAGGACGCGCCGTTGACCTTCATGACGGTGATCGGGCTGCAGCGCCTGAGCGGCGCGCTGGATCGAGGGTTCACCACGCTTCGCGACACCGGCGGCGGCGATTGGGGAATCCGCCGGGCCATCGATGAGGGTTTGGCGGTCGGACCGCGTCTGTTCATCGCCGGCAAGGCGATCAGTCAAACCGGCGGCCATGGCGATCAGCGGCGGCGCACCGACGACCAGACGATGTGCGCCTGCAGCAATGCCCATCATTTCATCACCCGGATCGCCGACGGCGTCGATCAGGTTCGCCACGCCGCGCGCGACGAGTTGCGGAAGGGCGCTGATTTCCTGAAGCTGATGTGCTCGGGCGGCGTGGGCTCCCCCAATGACCCGCTCGAGAATCGGCAATACTCACGCGCAGAGGTCGAGGCCGCGGTGGACGAAGCCGAGGCCTGGAATACCTATGTCGCCGCCCACGCCTACGCTGCCCATGCCATCGCCCACGCCGTCTCATGCGGCGTGCGCTCGATCGAGCATGGCAACATGGTGGACGAGGCTACAGCCGCACTCATGGCCGAACGCGGCGCAATCATGGTGCCGACGCTGGTGTGCTATCGCGAGACCCAGCGGCGCGGAACAGAGCTGGGGCTGACATCGATCGTCATGGGCAAGCTCGCCCGGGTCAACCAGGCGGGCCTGCAAATGTTGGAGATCTGCAAGCGGGCAGGCGTCAAGATGGGGCTGGGCACCGACTTGATGGGTGAGCTGCATGTGGCCCAATCCGATGAGTTCGCGATCCGCGCGCAGGTCCTGAGCGCAGCCGAGATCATTGCCTCGGCCACCCGCGTCAATGCCGAGCTCTTGAACTGCTCGGACGAGCTGGGGGTGATCGAGGTCGGCGCTTACGCCGATCTGCTGGTGGTCGACGGCGACCCCTTGGAAAACCTCGACTTGCTGCGTGGCGCGGGCGCGCATTTGCCGGTCATTATGAAAGGCGGCGCCTTCCACAAGAACCGTTTGGATTGAACCTGCGGCGGCGCGGGCCGTAACAGTGTGCGGCAGGCGGAGATCGGGACGCCGCGGCCGATGCGCCGTCAATCGCCGTAAAGCGCCTTGATCGAAGGCTCACATCGACCAACAATGCCCGCTGCTTGAGGGGGACCGAGAATGATGATGACGAACCGGATCGCCGCCTCGTGCGCGGCATTATGCCTCCTGGCGACGGCGGCCCATGCGGGCACCTTGCGATATGGCGGCACGACGCCGCCCTTGACCATGGATCCGCACGCGACCAACGATTTCGTGACCGCAGGCTTGGTTCGGCAAGTCTATGACAGCCTGGTCAGCCTCGGCGACGACATGAGCATTGGTCCGGGCCTGGCGACGGCCTGGAGCTATCGTAGCAATGCCACCTGGCGCTTCACGATTCGAGACGGGGTGAAGTTCCAGGACGGCTCTCCCTTGACCGCGGACGACGTGATCTTCTCGATCCTCAGGCAGAAGACGAGCCCACTCTACGGAGCGTTGTTTGGCGACATCCAGACGGCGACCAAGATCGACGGCTCCACCATCGATGTGGCCTCGGGCGTTCCCGATCCGATTCTGCCGCGCAAGATGGTGCGGCTGTTTGTCATGTCGCAAGCCTGGGCCAAGGCAAACGGGGCCGAGAAAGTCCCCGACCTCGGTGCCCAGGGCACCGAGGGCTTTACGCTCCGCCACGCGCTCGGCACCGGACCGATGCGGTTGGAGACGCAGGAGCCCGGCCGCCGCACCGTGTTCCAGCGGAACCAATCCTACTGGGGTGCCTTCGGCGGAAATGTCGACGAGGCCATCTACACGCCGATCGGATCGGGGCCGACCCGGGTGGTGTCGCTCTTGTCGGGCGACCTCGACTTGATCACCGATTTGCCGAACCAGGACCTGGACCGGGTCAAAGGCGCGCCCGGATTCAAGGTGGCTCAAGTGTCGCAGCAGCTGTTCATGGAACTGGAGATGGACGGTACCCGCGAGGTGGCGCTCGACGTCTTCGACAAGGCCGGCACGCCGCTTAAGGCCAATCCGCTGAAGGACGTCCGCGTGCGACAGGCCTTCGCCCATGCGATCGATGCCAATCTGATCGTGCAGCGGGTGATGCGCGGGCAGGCGGTCGTGGTCGGCACCGCGGCCGCGGTCGGGCTCGAGGGGTATCAGAAGGATCTGGATGTTCATTGGCCTTACGACATCGACCGAGCGAAGTCGCTGCTAGCGCAGGCGGGGTATCCCGACGGCTTCGCGGTCCAGCTCAACTGCCCGGTCGAGCGCTATATCAACACCGACGAGATCTGCCGCGCAGTCGCCAGCATGCTGGCGCGGGTCGGGGTCGAGGTGCGCGTCAAGACGATCGTCTGGCCGGAATTCGCCCGCCTCTTGGTCAACGGACCGAACTCGAGTTTCCATCTCATCGGTGCTGCGGGGAACTCCGGCGACACCCAGGATACCTTCGTGTCGGTGATGGCGACCCGCGACAAGCAGAAGAACCGCGGCGCCACCAATTGGGCGCTCTGGACCAACCCGGAGTTCGACGGCGTCGTCGATGCGCTGGTGGGCACCTTCGATCCGGCGCGCCGGACCGAGCTCTACCGCCGCGGCTTGAGCATCGGTCGCGACCAGGTGCATGCGATATACCTGCACCAGCCGGTGTTGAGCTGGGGGATGAAGAATGCAGTGAACGTGCCCGCCCGTGCCGATGGCGCAGTCATGCTGCAAGCGCTGACGGTTCGCTAGCGCGGCCGGCGGTCCCATGGCCGCCTTAATCGCCACCCGGCTGCTGCACGGCGTGTTGGTGGTGCTCGTCGTCAGCGTATTGGCATTCCTCTTGGGCGATGTGGTTGGCGATCCGGTCGCGAGCATCCTCGGCCTCGACGCGACCGCCGCCGACCGGTTGGCGCTGCGCCAGCGCCTGCATCTCGATGATCCCCTCGTGCTGCGTTACCTGCATTCCCTCGCCCTGCCTTTGCACGGAGATCTCGGTGTCTCGTACACCGCGCAACGGCCAATAACGGACCTGCTCGCCGAGCGCATCCCGGCAACCGTCGAGCTGGCGGCCACGGCGCTTCTTCTATCGCTTTCGATTGGCGTTCCGATCGGCGTCTATGCGGCGGTGCGGCGGGGGCGTGTCGATGCCGGCTTGCTGATGGGTCTGTCCATCTTCGGGGTGTCGCTGCCGACCTTCTTCTTCGGCATCCTGCTCATTCTGTGCTTCTCGCTGGTGTTGGGCTGGTTGCCGCCATTCGGGCGCGGCGAGGTGGTGCGTCTCGGCGGCTGGACCACGGGCCTGCTGACCCTATCGGGTCTGAAGTCGCTGATCATGCCCGCCCTGTCTCTGGCGTTCGGGCAGGTCGCTCTGCTCGCCCGGTTGACGCGGGCGGAGATGTTGGACGTGCTGCGCAGCGACTATATTCGGTTTGCTCGCGCGCGCGGGCTTCGCGACCGCACCATCCACCTGTCGCACGCCTTGCGCAATACCTGGATCCCGATCATCACGGTAAGCGGCATCCAGCTCGGCTACCTGTTGGCCTTCGCGGTGGTGGTAGAGCAGGTGTTCCAATGGCCGGGCATGGGGCTCTTGTTCTTGCAGGCATTGGAACAGACCGACGTGCCGGTGATATCGGCGTTCTTGATGACCGCCGCCCTGTTCTTCGTCGGCATCAATTTCGTGGTCGATCTCTTGTATGCGGTGGTCGACCCTCGGCTGCGGATCCGGGCATTGGCGGCTCGGTCGTGACGCTGCTGGCGACCGTGTCGCCGTGGCTGCACCGGCTCAGGGGTTCGCCGCCGGCCGCTTGCGCGGCTTTTGTCCTGATCGCGCTCATCGGCGGCGCTGTCTTCGCGCCCTGGCTGGTGCGGACCGATCCTTATGACCTAGCGACGCTCGATCTCCTCGACTCACATCTGCCGCCGGCCTTTCTCACAGGCGGCGATACGCGTTATCTGCTGGGCACCGACAGCCAGGGCGCTGACCTCTTGTCGCTGATTCTTTACGGCCTTCGCGCCTCGCTGATCGTCGGGCTTCTGGCGGTGGCGCTGTCGGTCGCACTCGGCACCACCGCAGGGTTAGTCAGCGGCTATCTCGGCGGTCTCGTGGACGGCATCCTGATGCGCATGGCCGACGTCCAATTCACCTTTCCGGCTCTCCTGCTGGCGCTGCTGATCGGGGGCATCAGCCAGAAGCTGCTGACCGACGCAGCCCGTGTGGCGATGGCGATGCCGATCCTGGTGCTGGCGCTGGGCATCGCGCATTGGCCGCACTTCGCCCGGCTGGTCCGCGGTGCGGTGCTGGTCGAACGGGAGAAGGACTATGTGGCGGCAGCCCGGCTGGTCGGTCGCGGGCCCGCCCACATCATGGCCGCACAGCTCCTGCCCAATGTGCTGAACCCGATCATCGTGCTAGCGACCTTGGACATAGCTTTTGCCATCATGTCCGAGGCGACGCTCTCGTTCCTGGGCTTCGGCATGCCTTCGAGCCGGCCGTCGCTCGGCACGCTGATCCGGATCGGCTATGGCTACTTCTTGTCCGGAGAATGGTGGGTCGTGCTGTTTCCCGGGTTGGCGCTGGTGTTGACCTTGGTTTCCGTCAACCTGCTCGGGGACTGGCTGCGCGACTGGCTCGATCCGAAGTTGCGGTAGGCCCTCTCGCGGCAAATGTCGGTCCAATGGCACTTTTCGGACCTCGCGCGACGTCCGACTTGAGTCCCTGCTGCGCACCAAAGCTGAAGTCCGCCAACGCCCACGGATTTATGAGTTCGCGCCCACGTCGAAGGACGCACCGCAAGACTCCAGGGCTTCCTTTTGCACTGGCGAACCTCACGGTCAGGACGCCTACACCGGAATCGGATTGGGCCCAGCGAAATGGCAGGCGGCGAATTGCTTCGGCTGCACCTCGCGGAGCTCGGGCCGCTCTTTGCGGCAGCGCTCGGTGGCGATCGGGCAGCGCGTGTGGAAGGCGCAGCCCGGGGGTACTCGCGCCGGGTTGGGAACGTCGCCTTCCAGCACGATGCGCCGCCGCTTGGCATCGGGGTCCGGCTCGGGGGCCGCCGAGAGGAGGGCTTGCGTGTAGAGATGGTGCGGAGCGACGCGTCGGCCTATCACGCAGCGCCGCGGCGCGAGCCTGCGAGCGCATTGCCGGCAAGGGCGGCCAACACGATGGCGCCGCCGATGAGCGCCAGGTCGCTCGGCCGCTCGGCGATGGCGAGCCAGACCCAGATCGGCCCCAGCACCACCTCGACCATGCCCAGGAGCACGATCTCGGTCGCGCTGAGATAGCGGGCCGCGCGGATCATGAGGACGTTGGGCAAGCCGATCTGAAAGACGCCCATGACCGCGAACACGCCCACGTCATGGGCGGAGGCGGAGAAGGGCCAGGCGAGCGGCAGGCCGATGGCGCTCGCCATCAGCCCCGCCAGCAAGGCTGTGGGCGCCATGTCGAGATTGGCGCCGGCCATGCGCAAGGGCGTCACCTGGCCGGCATAGGTGATGGCGATGCCGAAGGCGAAGACATTGCCGAGGAGCCCGGTGCCGGTCGCCAGCGACTCCCAGAACATGAGTGCGATGCCGGTGGCGGCGGCGACAAGCGCGATCCAGGTCCGGGGCGGCACCCTTTCGCCCAGCACCATCCATCCGGCGAGCGCGGTGACGAAGGGGGCCGCGCTCATGATCACCACGGTGTTGGCGACGGTGGTGTGCTTGATCGCCAGCACGAAGCAGTAGAACGACGACGCCAGAAAGAAGGCGCTCACCAGCCCGATCCAGCCGACGGCCCGGATCACGGCGAAGGCTTTCAATCGATGCTGGAGGAACAGCACCGTTGCCACCACCAGCACCATGAACACCGAGCGCCAGAACACCACCTCCCAGGCCGTGGTCTCGGTCTGGCGCACCAGCACGCCGGCGAGGCTGAAGCCGGTCGCCGCCGTCACCATCAGGCCGATGCCGAGAAGGCGGTTCTTGCGCAAGCTGGGGGCGAGGGGCGGCCTCGCGATCTCCGCGGGCGCGATATCGGCATGGGGCATGAGCGACGGCTCGGGGGCTGTAGGCGGCGGTCGGTCGCTTCTTGTAGCAGGGGCCCGGCGGCCGGGGCTAGGGAGCCTTCGCTCTTGCGAGTGCCGCTAAAGAAGGCCCCTGATCGTTGACCGAAGCGTCAATGCCCGCCATATTGTCGGTCATGGGCGCACCATTTCACGCTGCTAGCGGTTTTCTCCGAATGCCCGGCCCCTCTCGATACGAGCGGCCGGAAACCTAGCGTACTGACCTAGCATCGTCAGCGGTTCTTCCGGCCCTCCCTTCGCGGAGGGTTTTTCGTCCGTGCAACCCGCACCCGAACCGGAGGAAGCCATGACCAAGGTTCTGATCACCAGCGCGCTACCCTACATCAACGGCGTCAAGCATCTCGGCAATCTCGCAGGCTCGATCCTGCCAGCCGATATCCACGCCCGCTTCCACCGTCAGATCGGGAACGACGTTCTTTTCCTGTGCGGCACCGACGACCACGGCACACCCGCCGAGCTCGCCGCGCTCGCGGCCAATCTCGACGTCGCCGCCTATTGCGAGCGGCAGCACGCGACCCAGGCCGGCATCTATCGCAACTTCGGCATCTCCTTCGATCACTTTTCCCGCACCTCCGGCCCAGCCAACCATGCGCTAACCCAGGAATTTTATCGCCGTCTGGACTCGGCCGGGCTCATCGAGGAAAGGGTCATCAGGCAACCCTACTCCGGGACCGATCGCCGTTTTCTTCAGGACCGCCTTGTTGAAGGGACATGCCCCCATTGCGGCGATCCGGGCGCGCGCGGCGACCAGTGCGACGCTTGCGGGCGCCTCCTCGACCCGGCCGATCTGGGATCGCCCCGGTCGGCGATCTCCGGGGCCGTCGACGTCGAGTTCCGCGAGACGCGTCACCTCTTTCTAAAGCTCGCAGGCTTCGAGGGTCGGTTGCGCGAGTGGATCAGAACGCATCCGGACTGGCCGCCACTTGTCCGCGGTATCGCTCTCTCTTGGCTTGACGAGGGTCTCAAGGATCGCTGCATTACGAGGGACCTAGCCTGGGGCGTGCCGGTCCCGCGTCCCGGATTCGAGGGCAAAGTTTTCTACGTCTGGTTCGACGCACCAATCGGCTACATCGCCGCCGCAGTGGAATGGGCGGACAAGGCGCCCGGTCGGGATTGGCGCGACTGGTGGCAAGGCGGCTCCGAGGTCAGGCACGTCGAGTTCCTAGCCAAGGACAACGTGCCGTTTCACGCCGTGTTCTTTCCTTCGGTCCTGTTGGGATCAGGCCTGCCGTGGAAGCTTCCCGATCTCATCAAGGGCTTCAACTGGCTGACCTTCGAGAGCGGGAAGTTTTCGACGAGCCACGGTCACGGGATCTTTACGGACGAGGCTCTGAAAGAGCTGCCTGCGGACACTTGGCGCTGGTGGCTCGCCGCAAACTCGCCCGAGGGTGCGGACGTCGATTTCTCCGCTGACAGGTTCGTGGAGACCGTGGATAAGGACCTGGCCGACGTCTTCGGCAATCTCGTCAATAGGTGCCTCGCCTTCCTCGGTTCGAGGTGGGGAGGTGTGGTGCCGGAAGGTGGTGATCCTGGGTCGGCGGAGGTGGCGCTCCGATTGGAGCTGGATGTCCGGCTGTGCACTTTGCGGCTTGCGCATGAGCGCGCGCAGATCCGCAGGGCTGCCGGCGAAGTGCGTGGGATCTGGGCGCTGGCGAACGCCTATCTCGCGGAGCAGGCGCCCTGGACCGTGGTCAAGCACGACAGAGCTCGAGCGGCGGTCGTCACACGGACGGGAGTCAATCTCGTGCGGCTGGCAGCGGTCGTGGCCTGGCCGTTCATCCCGAGCACTGCGGAAAGGGTACTTGGGGTGCTGGGAGAAGAAAAGCTGCATCCCGTGTTCCCAGGAGACGCTGGCGAAGCCCAGGAGGCGATCGGCTCCGGCAGAGGCATTGAGGTGCCGCCGGTCCTGTTTCCCAAGCTTGGCGCTGAAACGGCGGCCCGGTTGGCAAACCGCTATTCTCGAAGCGCAACCACCGAGCTTCTCCTGCCTTAGCACTGCGAGCACCACCGCTTGCGCTGGCTGCGAGCGGCGGGGAATACTGCAGAAAGGGTGGCGGCGAAGGCTTGGGCCGATGGTCGGAACGATGCGGCAGCTTCCCGGACAGCCGGCCGGTGTCGCCGGCGACGGCGCCGCATTTCTCGATGCGGTACGCTTACTGACGCCGGACATCGAGGCGGCATCCGCTGGGATCGATCGCGAGCGCCGCCTGCCGGAGCCGCTGGTGGAGGCACTCCTCGAAGCCCGGCTCTACCGCATGCTGCTGCCCAGCGCCTGTGCCGGCGCCGAGCTCGATCCGATGAGCTATCTAAAGGTCATCGAGGCGGTCGCCAGGCTCGATGGGAGCCTCGCCTGGTGCTTGGGCCAGGCCTGTGGCAGCAGCATGATCGCGGCCTACCTCGCCCCCGAGGTTGCCCGGGAGCTCTTTGGTCCGCCGCGTTCGGTCCTGGCTTGGGGGCCGGGTGCGGGGCGCGCGGTTGCTGTTCAAGGCGGCTTCCGGGTTACCGGCAGGTGGAGCTTCGCCAGCGGCGGCCATGAGGCGACCTGGCTCGGCGGGCATTGCGCGCTCATCGAAGGCGATGGCACGCCGCGCCTGGGTCCTGGCGGCGTGCCGGCCATCCGCACCATGCTGTTCCCGGCCAAGCGTGCCCAATGGAGCGACATTTGGCAGGTCATCGGCCTCCGCGGCACTGCCAGCGACGCTTACGCGGTCGCGGATCTGTTCGTGCCCGAGGCCCATACGGTCTCCCGCGAGGCCTTTGCCGAGCGGCGCGATCAAGGCGCTCTCTACGGCCTCACGCAAATCGGCCTCTATGCCACGAGCTTCGCCGGTGTCGCCCTCGGCATCGCGCGTCGCATGCATGAAGATTTCATGGCGCTGGCGCGGGAGAAGCCATCGTTCGGCCTCCGCACGACCTTGCGCGACGGCGCCGTGGTCCAGAGCCGGGTCGGCCACGCCGAAGCCACGCTCGGCGCGGCACGCAGCTACCTCTTGGGCACCTTGGAGGAGATCTGGCGGACGCTGGGGCCCGGCGGCCAAGCGACCCTGGACCAGCGCATGCGCATCCGCCTGGCGGCGACCTTCGCCATTCACCAGGCCGTCGCCGTGGCCGACGCGGCCTTTCACGCCGCCGGCGCCACCGCGATCTTTGCCGACAACGCCTTCGAGCGCCGATTCCGCGACATCCACACCGTGGCCCAGCAGGTGCAGGGACGCTCCGAGCATTTCGAGACGGTGGGCCAGCACCTTCTCGGGCTGGCGGCCGACACCGCCTTGGTGTGACCTAACGTCCGCCGAAGCTCAAGAGGCTCGGCGCCTTGTCGATGATCTCGTTGAGGATGTCCTCGGCGACCTTGAGATTGCGGCGCGCCTCGTCATCCAGCCGCTCGGCGTAGCGGGATTGGCTCAGCTTCGCCTTGGTGTCGTGCAAGGTGCGGAGCTCCTGCATGAAGATCTCCCGCGTGCCGAGCGGCAGGCTCGCATGCGCGGCGAGCACGTAGAGGAACTTGATGCTGGCGCGAATCAGCTCCTTGTAGGTGACCGCGGTGAGCTCGTCGAAGGTCTGCTGCAGGTCCGGGTTGGCGCCATCCTCCATGCGGTTGAGCCGCCCCTCGATCAGAATCGAGAAGGTCTCGAACTCGCCGGCCTTGTCGCGAAACGCCCGATAGGCATGAAAGCTATTGGCGGACGCCGCTTGCTGGGCCGCATGGCCGGCAAGCTCGTGCACCTCGCGGACATGCACCTCGAGCGCATCCACGAGGTTCTCCACCTCGGCGCGTGTGTAGAATTTCGCTCGCATTTTCGCTTTCTCTAAGGCGCGGTCGGCTCCCCGGGCGATCGATCTTACACGAAAGAGCCGGCTCGCCCGTGCGGGGGCGGCCGTGCTATGAGGCGCCGCCATGTTGCACATCAATGGACTCGTCTACCGGATCGGCGGGCGGCTGTTGTTCGACGGCGCCACGGTGGCGGTGCCGGCGGGCCACCATGTGGGCCTGGTCGGCCGCAACGGGGCCGGCAAGTCGACCCTGCTCAAGCTCATCCTCGCCGAGGTCCAGGCCGATGCCGGCACCATCCGGCTGCCGCGCCAGGCCCGGATCGGCGCCGTGGCGCAGGAGGCGCCCGGCGGCGAGGTGACGCCGCTGGAGGCGGTGCTTGCCGCCGATACCGAGCGCGCCACGCTGATGGCGGAAGCCGAGACCGCGGTCGATCCCCATCGCATCGCCGAGGTGCAGACACGGCTCGCCGACATCGCCGCCCATGCGGCACCGGCACGGGCGGCGGAGATTCTGGCCGGTCTCGGCTTCGACCAGAGGGCGCAAGCCCGCCCCTTGTCGGACTTCTCCGGCGGCTGGCGCATGCGCGTGGCCTTGGCTTCGCAGCTCTTTCGCGCCCCCGACATCCTGCTGCTCGACGAGCCGACCAACCATCTCGACCTCGAAGCCACACTCTGGCTCGAAGGCTTCCTCGAGCATTACCCGGGGACGCTCGTCCTGGTGAGCCACGACCGCGAGCTCTTGAACCGCGTGGTCGGCCATATCCTGCATTTGGACTCGGGCAAGCTCAGGCTCTATGCCGGCGCCTATGATGCGTTCCTGGTGGCTCTGGCCGAGCAACGCGCGCTGGAAGCGGCAAGTGCCGCCAAGCAGGAGGCGGCGCGCAAGCATATGCAGGCCTTCGTCGACCGCTTCCGCTACAAAGCCTCGAAGGCGCGCCAAGCGCAGAGCCGCTTGAAGGCGATCGAGCGGCTGGGGCCGGCGGCCGCCATCCGCGTCGATCCCAGGGCCCCCGACTTCCACTTCCCGGAGCCGGTGGCGCTGGCCCCGCCCTTGATTGCGTTCGACGGCGTTTCGGTCGGCTACGAGCCCGGCCGACCGATCCTCCGGAATATCGGCCTCAACATCGACCCCGATGACCGCATCGCGCTCTTGGGCGCCAATGGCAACGGCAAGACCACCTTCGCCCGGCTCGTGGCCGGACGCCTCAAGCCCATGGCCGGACGGCAGACCCGATCCTCCAAGCTCGGTGTCGGCTTCTTCGCCCAGCATCAGCTGGAAGAGCTGGAGCCCGATCGCACCCCGATGCAGCACCTGGCGACGGCGCTCGCGGGCGCGCAGGAGCGCGAGATCAGGGCGAGGCTCGGCCGCTTCGGCTTCGGCGAGCAGCATGTCGGGCTCGAGGTCGAGAAACTGTCGGGCGGCGAGCGCGCACGGCTCAGCCTCTGCCTCATCAGCCTCGCCGCACCGCAGCTCCTCATCCTGGACGAACCGACGAACCATCTCGACGTCGATGCCCGCGAAGCCCTGGTGGAGGCGCTCGGCGAGTATTCCGGCGCGGTCATTCTGGTGAGCCACGATCCGCATCTGGTCAGGCTCATCGCCGATCGCCTGTGGCTGGTCGCCGACGGCACCGTCCGGGACTTCGAAGGCGACGTCGACGATTATCGCAACTGGCTGTTGGAACAGGGCCGCGCCGAACGCCGCGCCGGCCGCGAAGCCGCCCAGCGGGCGAAGGCGAAAGCGGAAGCCCTGCCGAAGGCCACCGCGGAACCGGTGAAGGAGCGGCCTCAGCGGCCAAGCCGGGAGCGCCTGCAGGCCTTGCGTCGCCGAGCCCGCAAGGCGGAGGAGTCGCTGTCCCGGCTGACCGCCGAGCGCGCCGAAATCGAGAGCGCGCTCGCCGACCCGGCCACATATCAGGGCGGCGGCGAGAAGGTCGCCACGCTCACCCGCCGCAAAGGTCACATCGAGCGCGAGATCGCCGAGACCGAGCGGTCTTGGCTGGAAGCCTCCGAGGCGCTGGAGGCGGCGGAATGAGCGGCGGCGCCAGGGCGATTGAGGATGGGGGACGCGATGGCTGGTGAAGCCGAGCCGATTGGGCCCAAGATCGATTGGCGCCCGGCGAAGGCGCCGGAGCGGGTCGTGCATCAAGGACGCTATGCGCGCCTCGAGCCGATCGATCCGGAGCGCCATGGCCAGGATCTCTACGCGCTCGCCAAGGGCGAGGATCGGCTCTGGACCTATATGGGCTACGGGCCCTTCGCCGACCTGGCCCAGTTCCGCGCCTGGCTCGCCGAATGCGCGGCCACGAGCGATCCGCTGTTCTTCGCCGTGATCGACGAAGCCGGCGGCCGCGCATCGGGCATGGTGAGCTATCTCCGCATCACCCCTGGCCAGGGCGGGATCGAGATCGGCAATATCTGGTTCGCCCCGGTCCTGCAGCGCACCCGGCAAGCGACCGAGGCGATCTTCCTCATGGCCCGGCAAGTGTTCGAGGGCTGGGGCTATCGGCGCCTGGAGTGGAAATGCAATGCCTTGAACGCGCCCTCCAGGCGGGCCGCCGATCGCTTCGGCTTTGCCTATGAGGGCACCTTCCTCCAGCACATGATCGTCAAGGGCCGCAACCGCGACACCGCCTGGTTCGCCATGCTGGATGGCCAATGGCCGGCGATCCGCGCCGGCTTCGAGCGCTGGCTCGAGCCGGCGAATTTCGACGCGGACGGCCAGCAGCGCCGGTCCTTGCGCGAATGCGGCGTAGCAGCGCCGAAGCGGCCGGTCTAACGCGGCTCTTCTTTGTCCGAGGCCTCGAGCGAGGCCGCGAGCTTTTCGCACTGATCGGCCAAGGCCAGGAGCTGCAGGCGAATGCCGGGGATGTCGAACGTGCGCGCGAGCCGGCGCAGCACGTTCGCCTGCTCCCTGAACTCCGCTGCTTGCGGCCCCGCGGGCGATTGCTGCGACACCGTCAACCCCCCGTTGCGCCACCCATCCTTGGTCCGCAACGCAATCACCTCAAATGACATTATTGAGGCGGCTAGCACTCGCTACCCAAGAGTGCCAAACGCCTGCACGCCTTGCGAAAGGCTTGGGGCCGCCCTAGCCTCCAGGGAAGACCAGCGTGATCGGGAGGATCTCTGCCATGTCGGTTGCCAGCGAGCGCGCCGAGGCGGTCGAAGCCGCCGTCGACCGGATCCGTCGCATCGAGCGCGATGAGGGGGTCACGCGACCGGCCCTCGATTCCATCAAGGCGGTGTTGATCGAGCTCGCGGCCAAGCATGCGCTGTTCCCCCGCGCCGATTTTCCCCTGCCGCCCGAGGGTGCCCGCGACCGGCTCTATCGCCTCGCCGAAGACCCGGACCGCCGCTTCGCGCTCTATCTCAACTCGGGCTCGCCCGGAAAGCAGACTCCGCCCCACAACCATACGACCTGGGCCGTCATCGTCGGCATCGACGGCGAGGAGCACAACCGGGTCTATGAGCGCAATCCGGATCACACTCAGCCAGGCAAGGGGACGGTCAAGATTGCCCGGGAATTCACCGTCGGCCCGGGCACCGGCATCGCTTTCTTGCCCGATGACGTCCATTCCATTCATGTGCTGTCGAGCCGGCCGATCATGCATCTGCACATGTACGGCATGAGCCTCGAAAACCTGCCGAACCGGGTGAGCTATGACGAGAAGGCCGGCACCTACCGCACCTTCCCGGCGCATCCCGACATCCGCGAAGCGCGGCCGGCGGCCGCCAAGTAAGCAGCACGCCAACGAGGCCCCCACCCTAACCCGCCCCCACCTTTGGTGGGGGAGGGGACATGAGGCGCGCCTCTCCACTCCCTCCCCCGCGCGTTAGCGTGGGGGAGGGTGGGGGTGGGGGCACTCGTCGGGGCCGCCAACGCACAAAAGAAGAGGCCGGAGCGAACGGCTCCGGCCAGCGAGGCTAAACAGGGAGGGTTGAGAACGGATCGGTCTCGCCGACCCCCTCTCAACCACTCACCTGTGTACTGCATTTTCGTAAAGGAAAGAAGCCGGCGATTTTGAAACCGTGCGCATACTGCGACAGCGTGGCAAAAGCGCAACAAAGCAGCAAATCGCTGCCCACAACCAGGGCAGGATGCATATTTTTGCATCGCAGCATTTTCTTGAATTAGTGCGTCTATTCAATATATTATTAGTCATGCACCGCAATAAGAAGGTGATCGGGGATGGGAACGCTCGCTCCTAAGCGAGGTACCCTCACATGCGTTTTCCTATGGTTGTTCCATTCTCTAGCGCCGAGGCCGCGAGCCCGGGCCTGGGCACGCTCGGCACCATTGCCCGCCTCATCGTCGGGCGGCTCCGGCGCTGGCTCGACAAGCAGGCCGTCCTCTCCGAGCTCCATGAGCTCGATCAGCGGACTCTCAATGATCTCCGGATCTCGCCCAGCGATTTCGAGGCGATCGCTGACGGCTCCTATCAACGCGAGGTGCCGTGGGAGAACGCGCCGCTCGCTCTCGACATGGCCAAGGTCGCGCGCTTTTCCACAGAGCGGCCCTATCAATATTACTGAGCGACGGTAGGTCACTCTCCCTGCGCCTAGTGTGATGATTCCGAAGTTCGTCGGCGAACTTCGGAATCTGAATCACACTAGATTCAAATGATTAGTGTCCCGCCCCTGAAATTCGCGGACGAATTTCAGGGGCGGGACACTAGGGCGGGGTCAGGACAGCTTCTTGCGCATCTCGATCGAGGTCGGCTCGGTGAATCCGGGATGGGCGTGGCGGGCGACTTCCCGGTAGCCGGCGGCTTGAAAGAGCCGCTGGTTGTCGGGAAGCGCCACCCGGACCTCGAGCGAGACCGAGAGGGCGCCGGCGCGCCTGGCTTCGGCCTCGACGAATTCGATCAGCGCCCGGGCGACACCCCGTCCGCGGTGGTCGGCAAGCACGGCGAGCCGGCCGAAATAGACATTGGTGCCGGTCTGCTTGAAGAGCACGCAGCCCGCAAGATTCGGCCCGAAGGACGCGATGCCGCTGCCGTGGCCGTCCACGAGCTTGGTGCGGACGGCTTCCGGCGTTTCCTGGAGCGCCGAGGACTCCGGCTTGAGGCGCCCCTTGTAGGGCGAAAACGCCGCGTTGATGAGCCGCGCGAGGAGTGCTGCATCGCCTACCTCGCCGCGGCGCACATGGAGTCTCGCCAGCGCCTCCGACACGGCCGTCACTCGCGATAGAGCGTCTTCGGGTCGACCACGACCGGGAGCACGTCGATGAGCTCGTCGCCCTTGAGCACGCGGAAGAAGCAGGCGCGGCGCCCGGTATGGCAGGCCACACCGGTCTGCTCGACCTTGAGGAGGATGGTGTCGCCGTCGCAGTCGAGGCGAAGCTCGACCAGGCGCTGCGCCTGCTTCGAGGTCTCGCCCTTGCGCCAGAGCCTGCCGCGCGACCTCGACCAGTAGCAGACCTGGCCGGTGCGGATCGTCTCGGCCAGCGCTTCCAGGTTCATCCAGGCCAGCATCAGCACCTCGCCGGTGTCGTGCTGCTGCGCCACCGCGGGCACCAGGCCGTTCTGGTCGAAGACGACCTGCGCGGCCAAGGCCGGGGGGAGCGAGGGGCTCACGCCGCCTTTGCGGCCTGGGTCAGGCGCCCGAAGCCCGCTTCCAAATCGGCGATGAGGTCGCTCGGATCCTCGAGCCCGATATGCAGGCGCAAGACCGGACCCTTCCGCGTCCAGGGAACGGCGGTGCGGATCTTCTCCGGATGCTGCCAGAGGACCAGGCTCTCGAACCCGCCCCAGCTCGCCCCCATGCCGAAGAGGCCCATGCCGTCCAGCATCGCCTCCATCGCCGGGCGCGGATACTCGCGCAGCACCACGCCGAAGAGTCCTGAAGCTCCGGTGAAGTCGCGCTTCCACAGCGCATGCCCGGGGTCGTTGGGCAAAGCCGGATAGAGCACCTCGGCCACTTCCGGCCGCGCCCGCAGCCATTCGGCGACGATGCGCGCATTCGCCTGGTGCTGCTTCAGGCGGACGCCGAGGGTGCGCAAGCCCCTCAGCCCGAGATAGACGTCGTCGGGCCCAGTGGCATAGCCGAGCGCGCGGACGCTGGCCCTAACGGGATCGATCGCGGCTTCGGTCGCGGTGATGGTGCCGAGCATCGCATCGGAATGGCCGACGATGTATTTGGTGGCGGCGTGGATGGAGACATCGACGCCGTGGCTGAAGGCGTTGAACAAAATGCCTCCGGCCCAGGTGTTGTCCATCAGCACCACCGCACCCGCCGCATGCGCGGCCGCGGCGATGGCCGGCACGTCCTGCACCTCGAAGGTGATGGAGCCGGGAGATTCCGTGTAGACGATCTTGGTGTTGGGTCGGATCAGCTTGGCGATGCCGGCGCCGGTCAGCGGATCGTAGTAAGTGGTCTCGATGCCGAAATTCTTCAGCGTCACGTCGCAGCAGCGACGCGCCGGCGCGTAGACCGAGTCGACCATCAGCACATGATCGCCGGACTTGACGAAGGCGAGGATGGCGGCGACCACGGCGGCGAAGCCCGAGGGCACCACCCGCGTCGCAAACCCGCCCTCCGCCGCCGCGACCGCCTCCTCGAAGGCCCGGTGCGTGGCGGTGCCGTGGCGTCCATAGGTCGTGGCCTTGGGGTTGGGCACGCTCGCCGCCTCGTGCGCGGCCACGGTCGGGTAGAGGATGGTGGAGGCGTGGTAGACCGGCGGATTGACCACGCCCTCATGGGCCCTCGGATTGCGCCCGGCATGCACGAGCGTGGTATCCAGCTTCATCTTGCTCTTCATGGGTGCTCTCGTCGCTCCTGGGCCATGCGTCCGGAGATGGCCGCATGGCCGGGATCGGACGTCCTTTTAAGTGTGTAGCGCGAAGCCCAAGCGGTTTGAAGAGCCTTCGTGGGCGCCGGGATGCCCGAACCCCGGCTTTTGCGTCCGGCGCGCCCCCCGTGTATCTTTGCCGGCAAAGGCGCCGAACGGCGGGGTACCAGGAGGCTCACACTGATGGCGACGGCAATGCATCCGGCGGACGAGCACAAGGTCTCGAGCGAGGTCATGATCCACATGGCCGGCGTGCACAAATGGTTCGGCGAATTCCATGTGCTGAAGGACATCAATCTGACGGTGCATCACGGCGAGCGCATCGTGGTGTGCGGACCCTCGGGCTCCGGCAAGTCCACGATGATCCGCTGCATCAACCGGCTGGAAGAGCACCAGAAGGGTCAGATCATCGTCGACGGCATCGAGCTCAGCCAGGACGTGAAGAACATCGACATGGTCCGGCGCGAGGTCGGCATGGTGTTCCAGCAGTTCAACCTGTTTCCGCATTTGACCGTGCTCGAGAACCTGACCTTGGCGCCGATCTGGGTGCGCAAGATGCCGAAGGCCGAGGCCGAGGACATCGCCACGAAATACCTGGAGCGCGTGCGCATTCCCGAGCAGGCAAAAAAATACCCGGGCCAGCTCTCCGGCGGTCAGCAGCAGCGGGTTGCGATCGCCCGCTCGCTGTGCATGAGCCCGAAGATCATGCTGTTCGACGAGCCCACTTCCGCGCTCGATCCGGAGATGATCAAGGAGGTGCTCGACGTCATGGTTAATCTGGCCGAGGAAGGCATGACCATGGTGTGCGTGACCCACGAGATGGGATTCGCCCGCACGGTCGCCGACCGCATGATCTTCATGGACAAAGGCGAGATCGTCGAGCAGGCGCCGCCGAAGGAATTCTTCGCCAATCCGAAGTCCGACCGCACCAAGCTGTTCCTCTCCCAGATCCTGAAGCACTGAGTCCGGCAAGAGCGGTATCCGTTCAGCTGGAATCATTTTTTCTTCGTCATTGCCGGGCTTGACCCACGGCTGTCCGGTTTAGTTTTTGTAGACAGGGCGCATGACGTTGATTCATCTGCGTCTGGAACGTCTGGCAACGTTTCTGAACACGGAAGGGACCAACGTCATGCACCACCAGAATAGCGTATTTCACAGCGTTCATAA
>JACQAG010000089.1 GCA_016195085.1 Pseudomonadota bacterium
CACGCTCTACATGTGCCTCGGCCAGAACGATGCGGCCGATCTTCGCGCCCCCTTGCGCGCCAGCGAATCCGACGAGCCCTTGCTGGCAGCGATCCACGAGGCGATCGGGCGCAAGCCCCGCGGCCACGACTTCGTCATCGATCGCCGGCACAAGCGCCCGGCGGTGGCCCGTCACATGAGCGTGACCGGCGGCTGACGGCGCCGTTTCCGCGACAAATCGCTTTTCCTCGCAGGCGCAATCGGCTACCCACGGTGCCCGCAGACGGCCTTCTCCATCGGTCTTTCCCCCAGCATCCGCAAGTCCATGTCCGTTCAGCGCAAGATCACGATCGTCGCCGCCGACACCGAGGGAGCGCGCCTGGCGCAGCTGCGTCTGGTGGAGCGCTACGGCACCGCCGCGCCGGAGACCGCCGATGTGGCGGTGGCGCTCGGCGGCGATGGATTCATGCTGGAGAGCCTGCACCGGCACATCGGCCGCGGCGTGCCGATCTTCGGCATGAATCGCGGCTCGGTCGGCTTCCTCATGAACGACTATCGCGAGGACGGCCTCATGGAGCGGCTGGCGAAGGCGGTCGAGGTGACCGTGCACCCGCTCTCCATGCGCACGGTCGCGGGCGACGGCAGCACCGCGGAGGCGCTTGCCATCAATGAGGTCTCGCTGTTGCGCGAGACCCGCTACACCGCCAAGCTCCGCATCCGGGTGGACGGTGTCGTGCGGTTGGAGGAGCTGAGCTGCGATGGCATCATCGTCTCCACCCCGGCCGGCTCCACCGCCTACAACTTTTCGGCCTATGGTCCGATCGTGCCCCTGGGCGCCGACATCCTGGCGGTGACGCCGATCAGCGCCTTCCGGCCCCGGCGTTGGCGCGGCGCCTTGCTCCGGCACAACGCCAAGATCGACCTCGAGGTCTTGGAGGCGAAGAAGCGCCCGGTCAGCGCCACCGCGGACTTCACCGAGATCCGCGACGTGGTCAGGGTGAGCGTGGAGGAGAGCCGCTCGATCCAGCTCAAGATGCTGTTCGACCCCGACCACAGCCTGGAAGAGCGCACCCTCAAGGAGCAGTTCGCGCCGTAGCTAGCGCACGTTCGGTGCAGCTCGAATCACCCCCTCCCCACCCCCCCCTCAAGGGGGAGGGAGTAAAGAGGAAGTGAGTGCGTTGTATAGTTCCCTCCCCCCTTGCGGGGGAGGGTTAGGGTGGGGGGTGCTTCCGGTCTGAATGGAATTCGGTCTCGCGAGGTGCGAAGCGCAAGGATGATGGTTCAATCGGAATCGCCACCGGAGTTCGATGCGGCCTTCCGCGCCAGGCTCAAGGATCTCTTGGAGTGGCGTCGCGACGTCCGCCGCTTCCGCCCGGAGAGGCCGCCCGCCGGCACGCTCGAGCGCCTGCTAGGCCTGGCCGCACTCGCCCCTTCGGTCGGCTTGAGCGAACCCTGGCGGTTCGTGATCGTCGACGATCCGGAACGCCGGCAGGCGATCCGGGACAATTACCGCACGTGCAACGCCGAGGCGCTCTCCGCCTTCGAGGGCGAGCGGGCGCGCAATTACGCCGAGCTGAAGCTCGCCGGCATCGAAGAGGCGCCGCTGCAGCTCGCGGTTTTCGCCGACCGTTCGACCGCCCAGGGTCATGGCCTCGGCCGCCGCAGCATGCCGGAGATGATCGAGTATTCGGCCGTGCTTGCGGTGCACACGCTCTGGCTCGTCGCCCGAGCCGAGGGCATCGGCCTCGGCTGGGTGTCGATCCTGGATCCGCGCCTCGTGGCGGAGATCTTGGCGGTCCCCGGAGACTGGCGCTTCATCGCCTATCTCTGCGTCGGCTACCCCGAAGACGAGGAGCGCCGTCCCGAGCTCGAGCGCCTGGGCTGGGAGCGGCGGCACACGCCGGCGGACTGCATTCTGTGGCGATAGCGGCAGGGAGCGAGGAGAGGAATGCGGCGCGACGTCGTCTGGGAGTTCATCGGCCAGAAAGGGCTGGAACACCTCACGCTCACTCTCGAGCCCGAGGAGATCGTCGCCGAGGGCATCGTCGTCGTCGATCTCGGCGACGGTCCGTTCCGGCTCGACTACAGGATCATTTGCGACGGCGCTTGGGATTTCCGTCGCGCCGATATTTCCCTCGACCGCGGCCGCGCGCAGGCGCGGATCGAGATCCTCCGGGACGAAACCGGCTGGTCGATCGACGGCCGGCCGCGTCCCGACCTCGCGGACTGCACCTTCATCGATATCCGGGCGACGCCGTTCACCAACACCTTGCCGATCCGCCGGCTGCGCCTGGCGCCTGACGAGCGGCGCGTCATCGAAGCCGTCTACGTGCCGATCCCGGACCTGGCCGTGAGCGCGGTCGAGCAGGCCTATACCCGGCTGGACGCGGAAGATCCGCCGAGCCGGTTCCACTATCACGGCATTGCCGGTAACTTTCAGGCCGAGCTTTCGGTCGACGCGGATGGGATCATCATCGATTACCCGCCGATCTGGCGCCGCCGCACCGGCTGAGGGCGCACGGCCCGGCGTGCAAGCTTCAGATCCGCGCCGACCAAAGGCGAACGGCGCAAGGCTGCGAGAATGCCGCCCTTCCTTGATGGCTCGCCCGCGATGGCCCGGCTCACTGTCTCCCGAATCCGCGTCGCCTCCGGGTCGTTTTCGGCGAGGCGCCTGGCCAGCGACCGGATCAGCGCGCGATCGGCGTCGCGACCGAGCACCTCGAAGCGAACCAGGCCAGGACGGGTAATACGGGTGCGGGGTGTTGCGGTCAAAAAACGGTCGCCAGTCTGAGGACGTGCTCTTCGAGCTGGCCCTGGCTCGCCTCGCCATGTTCGACCGGAGCGAAGGCGGCAACGGTCCGGGTCGGCTGCAGCTCGGAGAAATGGTAGATGGCTGCGGTGCTCCCCGGCCCCTGGCCGGTATGGCCGATGCAGCGGCGCCGGCCGGCGACGGCGTCGATCATCACGCCGAGACCGTAGCCCGGCACCCGAAACGGGCGCGACGGAGAGGGCCCGCCCAAGGGATAGGCCGCCAGCATGTGGCTCAGCAGCGCCTCGGGCAGCAAGTCGCCGGCCATCAGGCGATCGAGGAAGAGTGCGGCGGCGCCGACCGGCCCCAGCACCAGCCCGTGATAGACCCAGCCCGGATGGGTGCGACGCGGATTGCCCCAGATATTGCCTTCCAGGTCCGCAGGCGTCTCCGCCACGCGCACCCCGGCAATGCCGAGCGGGCCAAAGAGGATCCGCTGCAAGGCCGCATCGAGGCTCTCTCCGGTCTCCGCTTCGATGGCTCGGCGCACCAGGAGATAGCCGACATTGGAATAGGCCCAGCCATCGCCCGGCGTGAACAAGAGGGTCTCGGCGTCGACCCGGCGCAACAGCTCCTCGGCCGGCCACGGCGCCTCGCCCCGGGCGATCGCGTCGTGGTAGTCCGCGAGCCCGCCATAATTGCGCACGCCGGCGGTATGCTGCAGCAAGTGCCGGAGCGTGTAGGGCTTGTCGGGAAAGGTCTCGTCCAGCTGCAGCTTTCCGTCACGGACGAGAACGAGCGCGGAAGCGGCGAGCACGGTCTTGCTGAAGCTCCACCAAGGCACCATCGCATTCGAACGGGGCTGGCCAAACTCGCCGTCGACGACGACCGTACTCAGGATCTCGGCTGGGTCCATGGCCGCATCATTTCATAGCGCCGCCACAAGGCAATCCCCGAGAGAGGGTGGCGGGACGATCGCCATGGACAGAGGGAGGCGATGCGCCCAATTTCATAGCCGCACTGGTAGGAGATCACCCATGCTGCGGCTCTACTATTCTCCGGGGGCCTGCTCGATGGCCTCGCATATCGCGCTCGAGGAGAGCGGGGCGGAGTATGAGGCAACGCCGGTCCTCCTGGCCAAGGGCGAGCAGCTGACGGCAGCGTATCGAAGGATCAACCCCAGAGGGAAGGTTCCGGCGCTTGCGGTCGACGGCGAGGTCTTGACCGAGAACCTCGCCATCATGACCTATCTGGCGCTGCGCTTTCCCGATGCGGGGCTGCTGCCGAACGACGATCTGAGCCGCGCCCGCTGCCTGGCGCTGATGGCCTGGCTGTCGAACACGGTGCATCCCTCCTTCACCCATATCCGCCGGCCCGAGCGCTTCGCCGCCGACGCCGCCGCCCATGCGACGATCCAGGAGACCGGCCGCAAGAGCTTCTGGGCGAACTGCGAGGAGATCGACGGTCTCATCGCGCACAAGCAATGGATGATGGGAGCGCAATACTCGGCCGCCGATGCCTATGCCCTGGTGTTCTACGCCTGGGGCGGCTTCGCCCATCTGCCCATGGGCGAGCTTCCCCACTACACCGCCTTCAAGGACCGCATGCTGCAGCGGATGGCGGTGCGCCGGGTGCTGAAACGGGAGAACAACCCGCTGGTCGCGGCTTAGACGAAGACGGCAATCGCTGCCATCGACATTCCCCAGGCAACGAACCCGAAGAGCCAGGCCGCAATGATCTGATGCACGCTCAATTCATGATCGGTTGGTTCCAAGGAGTGCTGCATGGGTTCCTCCGCATGGCGATCTATCCAGAGGATGCCGCGGAACCGATTTGGCCGCAGTGATCGCGATCACAAGTCGGATCCTGCCGAATTTGCCTGTCGCACGATGGCCGCTGCATTAACCGGGCCCGCCGCCGCGACAGCCACGGGTTGACGCCCCGGGGCTTTTGCCTCCAAAGTGCGCCGAATCCCGCGCATTTGAGGTTCCTTGGGCATGCCAGACGGCGACGACCGCGACACGGGAGGCGAGATTCTGGA
>JACQAG010000090.1 GCA_016195085.1 Pseudomonadota bacterium
CCCGCTCGATCAGCCAATCCGCCCGTGCCGCAACCCGAACGTCCCCAAAGGCCATGGCAAAGCCTCCGGCAAAACCAGCCCTACTCCTTTGAATCAGATTCGCATTCACCACGGAATCATTTCCGTGAACGCCATAGCCCACGGGGAGAGGTCGCGCGAAGCGCGGGTGAGGGGAGGTAGCGCCGGTGATCGGTGTGCGGTGGGATGATGCAATCTCCCAGCATCGAAGCCGATCATCCGCTGCCCCTCACCCTGACCCTCTCCCCATGGGAGAGGGGACCGGATGCCGGACGCCTTCAGCTCAGGCCACGAGGAAGCCGTGGGCGAAGGGATCGCGGTCGTCGATGAAGATCGTGTTGAGCCCGGTCACCCGGGCCCAGCCTTGGATGGCAGGCACGATCGCCGGCCGGTTGCCGACCGTGGTCTCTGAGACGACGGTGCCTTCGAACAGGCTGCCGATAATGCTCTCATGGGTGAAGCGCTGGCCGGTCTTGAGCTTGCCCTTCGCGGCGAGCTGGGCCATGCGGGCGGAGGTGCCGGTGCCGCAAGGGCTGCGGTCGATCGCCTTGTCGCCGTAGAACACGGCGTTGCGCGCATCGGCCTTCTCGTGCTTGGGCTTTCCCGTCCAGAGAATGTGGCTCAAGCCCTTGATCGCCGGATTCTCCGGATGCGCGTAGTGGCCGGTTGCGTTCAAGCGGCGGCGCAGCTCCGGGCTGATGCGGATGAGATCAAGGGATGAATAATCCTCGAGATCGCGGTAGTTCGCCTGAGGCTCGACGATCGCATAGAAGTTGCCGCCATAGGCGACATCGACGGTGATCGCTCCGAGCTCGGGGCAGTCGACTTGAACCGCCTCGGCATAGAGGAAGGACGGCACGTTGGTGAGCTTGACCCAGTCGACGAAGGGGCCGGATTCGCCGTATTCGGCCACCACCAGGCCGGCCGGCGTATCGAGCTTGAGCACGCCCTTCTCGCGTGGTGCGACGAGCCCGCGCTCGATCGCCACCGTCACCGTGCCGATGGTGCCATGGCCGCACATGGGCAGACACCCGGAGGTCTCGATGAAGACGATGCCGACATCGCAGTCGGGCCGCGTCGGCGGATAGAGCAGGCTGCCGGACATGACGTCGTGGCCCCTGGGCTCGAACATGAGGCCGCGGCGGATCCAGTCCCAGTCGGCCATGAACTCCACGCGCCTGCCGCTGGCATCCTTCGCTTTGAGCGGCGGCTGGCCGCCGGCGACCACTCGGACCGGATTGCCGCAGGTGTGCGCGTCCACGCAAAAGAAGGTGTGCGTTGCCATGCCGTGGGTTCTGCCATGCGGCTGCGAGGCTTGCAACGCCCGGAGCGGAGGCTAATCTCCCTGCCGCCATGCATGACGCCGCCGCCAAACCCGCGCCAAATCGCCACGTCGCCGTCATCGGCGCCGGCATCATCGGGGTCTGCGCTGCCGTCCAGCTCTTGCGCCAGGGCAACCGGGTGACCTTGATCGACTCGGTCGAGCCCGGCCGCGGCACCTCCTTCGGCAATGCCGGCGGCATCGCGGTCGGCAGCATCGTGCCCTTGTCGCTCCCGGGCACGCTCCGCCAGGTGCCGGGCTGGCTCATGGACCCCTTGGGTCCGCTGGCGATCCGCTGGCGCTATTTGCCCAAGCTCGCACCCTGGCTGTGGCGCTTTTGGCGCGCCGGATCGCAGGCCCAGGTCGAGCGCGCGGCGGCCGCGCTCGCCGGCTTGCTGGCGCCCACCTATGACGACTACATGCCGCTGTTGCGCGACGCCGGGCTCGTCGATCTCCTGCGCCGCGACGGCTGCCTGACGCTCTACGAAACCCGGGCGGCTTACGAGGCCGAGCTCTATAGCTGGGACTTGAAGCGCGCCCATGGCGTCGGCCTGGAGATCGTCGGCCGGGACGAGCTTCGGCAGATGGAGCCCGACATCGCGCCCAACTACGAGCTGGCGGTCTATCAGCCGGATTGGGGCCGCGTGCTCGACCCCTACAAGATTGTGGCGGGCCTGGCGCGCTGGTTCGCCGGCAATGGCGGCACCATCGCCCAGGCGCGGGTGACCGGTGCGGCGATCGGCGAGGCCGGGGCGACGGCGCTCACGACCGACGCCGGCAGCATCGCCATGGATGCGGTGGTGGTCGCCGCCGGCGCCCGCTCCCATGAGATTGCCCGCTGGCTCGGCTCCCGCGTGCCCTTGGAGACCGAGCGCGGCTATCACCTGACCCTCCCCAATCCCGGACCCTCGCCCCGGCGCACCATCTCTATGGGCGGCTGGGTGATGACGCCGATGGAGATGGGCCTGCGCCTTGCCGGCACGGTCGAGCTCGCGGGCCTGGAGGCCCCGCCGGATTGGCGCCGGGCGCGGATTCTGGCGGAGCGGGCGAAAATCGTGCTGCCGGGCCTCAACAGCGAGGGCGGCACCGAGTGGATGGGCCATCGTCCGTCCTTGCCGGACTCGCTGCCGGTCATCTCCGGGAGCCCGCACCACGCGAATGTGTTCTATGCCTTTGGTGCCTCGCATCTGGGCCTGACCGAGGGCGCCACCACCGGCCGCCTCATTGCCGATCTCGTCGCCGGCCGAACCTCCTCGATCGACCTCGCCCCTTTCCGGGTCGACCGGTTCTAAGGCGGCCGTAGCGATGCTTCTCGGTCCCGACGACCCGGCCGCGGTCACCACGCTCCGCCAAGAGGGTGCGGCACCCTTCCTCTTGCTGTGCGACCACGCCTCCAGCGCCGTGCCGAGCGCTTTGGGCGATCTCGGTCTCCCCGCTTCGGCCTGGAACCAGCACATCACCTACGACATCGGCGCGGCGCATTGGGCCGATCGTTTCGGCGATGCGCTGGGGCCGATCCTGGCGGATCCCCGGCTCTACCGGGTCAACCCCGACCACACCCAGACCATCAAGACCAGCGCCTGAGCCATGCCCGCGAGCCAGCCCAGCTTCACCATCGGCATCGAGGAGGAGTACCACCTCGTCGATGTGAAGAGCCGGGATCTCGTGCCGGAGCCGCCCGAGGCCCTGCTGCCGGAATGCCAGGCGCTGCTGGAAGGCCAGGTGACGCCCGAGTTCCTGAAATCGCAGATCGAGGTCGCCACGCGCAAATGCAATTCCGTCGGCGAAGCCAGGGCCGACCTCGCCAAGCTCAGGCGCACGGTGGCGGCGGTGACGGCGCGCTACGGCTTGGCGCCGGTCGCTTCCTCCACCCATCCCTTTGCCGAGTGGGCCGCACAGCGTCCGTCCGAGCGGCAGCGCTATCAGGAGCTGGCCCGCGATCTGCAGGGCGTGGGCAGGCGCCTCGTCATCTGCGGCATGCATGTGCATGTCGGCATCGACGACGACAATCTGCGCATCGATCTCATGAACCAGGTCGGCTATTTCCTGCCGCATCTCCTGGCCTTGTCCACCTCCTCGCCGTTCTGGCTGGGCGAGGACACCGGGCTCAAATCCTACCGCATCAGCGTCTTCCAGGGATTGCCGCGCACCGGCCTGCCCGAGCAGTTCGCCAGCTGGGGCGAGTATGAGCGGCACGTGAACGTGCTGGTTCAGGCGGGCCTGATCGCGGACGCGACCAAGCTCTGGTGGGATCTCCGGCCCTCGGCACGGTTCCCGACCTTGGAGATGCGGCTGACCGATGTGTGCACCAGGCTCGAGGACGCCATCGCCATCGCCGCCCTCTATCAATGCCTGTTGCGCATGCTCTGGCGCCTGAAGGGCAGCAACCAGCGCTGGCGGGTCTATGCGCGCATGCTGGTGGATGAGAACCGCTGGCGCGCCCAGCGCTACGGCATGGACGAAGGCCTGGTCGATTTCGGCAAGGGACGCGTCATGCCCTATGCTGATCTCTTGGAAGAGATCCTGGTTTTGATCCAGCCGGACGCGGCGGCCCTGGGCTGCACCGCCGAGATCGCCGATGCCCGCCGCATCGTCCAGCGCGGCACCAGCGCCGACCGGCAGCTTCTGACATACCGCGACGCGCTGACGGCAGGTGCCACGGCCAAGGAAGCCTTGGCGCGGGTGGTCGACATGCTGATCGCCGAGACCGTCGGCGGGCTCAACAGCCCGTAGCGTCAGGCCCGCGATTGGATCCTGCAACTCTCACCACGAAGCGTCTTGTCCTGCGTCCCTTCGTGGTCGCGGACGCAGCGAGCGTGGTCGAGATCAAGTCGAACTGGAACGTTATCCGTATGCTGCGCATGGCGCCGCACCCGCTGACTATGGCCGACGAGCGCACTTGGCTTGCGAGCCATGCGGGCGAATGGCGCGCGGGCACCGCCTATCGCTTCGCGGTCACCATCGCCGGCTCGGTGATCGGCTGCGCGGACGTCGATGACATCGCCGAGGGCTCCGGCAGTTTCGGCTACTGGTTCGGGGAGCCATGGTGGAGCCAGGGATATGCCACGGAGGCCGGGGAAGCGGTGATGCGTTTCGCCTTCGACCAAGTCAGCCTCGCGGGACTCACATCCGGCCGTGCCGCGGACAATCCTGCCTCAGGTCGCGTGCTGGAAAAGCTCGGCTTCAAAAGGACCGGAGAGATCAGCGTGTGGTCCAAGCCCCGTGGCTGCTCCATCCGCCAGGTCACCTATGCGTTGCGGAGGGATCAGGTCGTGCCGTTGCCCGAGAGATCGGCGTAGTGACTTATTAGATCGCGATCTTGGTTTCGATCGCGTCGTAGTCGGCCCTGACGCCGCCGTCCGTCGTGTCGAGAAGTCCTGCTGCAGTCAGCGCTTGGACGTCGGCGTGAACATTGCTGTAGTCGCGCGCCAGCGCCTTCGCCAAGGCGCGGACGCTCGCGACCTCGTGCCGGCGAACGTAACGCAGGAGTTCCATCCGCTTACCTGTGAGTACGCGGGCGAGCGCGGCCCAACTCTCGAATGTCAGGTGTCGCTCACGGAAGGATTTGCCACGCTCCGCACGGCGCCAGGCATCGACGAAACCGCGCGCCGCTTCATCCTCAATCGCGCCGCCGACGGTGATCTTCATGTTGCTCATTTGCCGCCTCGTAGGGCCCGCACATCGGACCAGAAATTAGCATCATACGATGGCTCTGGATACCATATGGTATTAGTTACCATATGGGCGGAGTTGTTCCCGAAGCTCGACACTCTTAGGCTGGGCGCGGCCCAACGGCCGGGACAGTGGGAGTCGCAGATTTTATCTAGATATAACAAATACTTATTGTCGCGACCGGGGTCTCGTCCCGACGTCCCCATCCCGCGCACTCGGATTCAGGGACGAAGGCGAGTCTTTGCCGGAGCGACGGCGCCGCGGGGACTCGGAGTCGGCGTTCGCGCTAATCCGCCGACAGCCGCGCCGCTTCCGCCCGCGGTTCCTCGAACTGCAGCTCGGCCAACCTGGCATAGAGGCCGCCCGAGCGGATGAGCTCGGCATGGCTGCCGGTCGCCACCACTTGGCCCTGGTCCATGACGGCGATGCGCTTCACCTTGAGCACGGTCGCCAGCCGGTGCGCGATGACAAGCGTGGTGCGCCCGGCCATCAAGCGGTCGAGCGCCTGCTGCACGGCGCGCTCGCTCTCGGCATCGAGCGCCGAGGTCGCTTCGTCCAGGAGCAGCACGGCGGGATCGCGGAGGATGGCGCGCGCGATGGCCAGGCGCTGGCGCTGGCCGCCGGAAAGCCTGACACCCTTCTCGCCGAGATGCGTGCCGAAGCCGTCGGGCAGGCGGTCGAGGAACTCCGCAGCGAAGGCGGCCTCTGCCGCTTGCCTCACCTCGGCGTCGCTCGCCTCGGGCCGTCCATAGCGGATGTTCTCCCAGGCGTTGGCGGAGAAGATGACCGGCTCCTGGGGGACGAGACCGATGCGCTGGCGGACCTGGCTCGGATCGGCAAGGGCCAGCTCGACCCCGTCCAGCCTGACCACGCCCGCGCCGGGATCGTAGAAGCGCAACAAGAGCTGGAAGACCGTGGACTTGCCCGCACCGGAAGGCCCGACCAGGGCCACCGTCTCGCCGGGGGCGACCGCCAGCGAGAATTCGCTCAAGGCGGAGCGATCCGGCCGCGAGGGATAGTGGAAGGTGACGCGCTCGAAGGCGATCGCACCCGCCGCCGGCGTCTTCAGCGGCACCGGGTCGGCCGGCGCCTTGATGTCGGGCTCGGTCGCCAAGAGCTCGACCAAGCGCTCCATGGCGCCGGCCGCGCGCTGCAGCTCGCCGATGACCTCGCTGACGGCACCGGCCGCACCGGCGACGACGATGGCATAGAAGACGAAGGCCGAGAGCTGGCCCGGGCTGATCTCGCCGGCGAGCATGTCTCGGCCGCCGATCCAGAGGACGACGCTGACCGCGCCGAAGACCAGGAAGATGACGACGGCGGTCAGGAGTGCGCGCGCGCGGATGCGACGGACGGCGGCGGCGAAGGCATCCTCGACCCGGCCGCCGAAGCGCATTCGGTCATGCGCCTCATGGGTGAAGGCCTGGACCGTGCGCACCGCGTTCAAGGTCTCGTCGACATAGGCGCCGACATCGGCGATCCGGTCCTGGCTGTCGCGGCTGAGGCGTCTCACCTTGCGCCCGAAGACCAGGATCGGCACCAGCACCAGGGGCACGATCAAGGAGACCATCAAGGTCAGCTTCAGGCTGGTGATCGCCAGCATGACGGTGCCGCCGGCGAGCAAAAGCAGATTGCGGAGCGCCACCGAGGCGCTGGAGCCGACCACGGTCTGCACCAGCGTGGTGTCGGAGGTCAGCCGCGAGAGGATTTCGCCGGTGGGTGTGACCTCGAAGAAGCCGGGGCTCAAGGAGAGGACCCGCGCATAGACCGCGCGTCTCAGATCGGCGATCACCCGCTCGCCGATCCAGGAGACGAGGAAGTAGCGGGCATAGGTCGCCGCCGCGGCCACCACGACAACGGCCAAGAGCCCGATCACGGCACGGTCGAGCATGGCGGCATTGCCGCCGCTCAAGCCGTCATCGACGAGACGCCGCAGCACGGCGCCGAGGCCGAGCACGGTCGCAGCCGCGACGACGAGGGCGACGGCGGCCCCTAGGATCTGCAGGCGATAGGGGCGGAGATAGGAGGCCAGCGCCAGGAGCGGCGCGAAGCGCCGTTCCGCCTGCTTCGCGCCGGCCAGGCCCGACCGGCCCACGGTGTCGCGCATTCCCTCAGCCAAGCCGAAGCTCGACGCCGGTGGCTCTGGCGAGCTCATCGGCCAACAGGCTGGCGAGCGTAGTCCCGCCCTTGGTCGCACGCCAATGGGAGGGGCTCGAGTCGCCGCCGGCATGCTCGAAATGCCAGCCGCCGCTCGTGGGCGAGGCGAGCCAGATCTGGCGGTTTGGACTTTGCTTGTTGACGATGTATTTGGCGCCGGACTCGAGCTCGATGGTGAGGATGCCGTTGCCGAGGTCGACATCGGCGAGGTCGCCGAGGTCGTCATCGAGCGCCGTCATCAGCTCTCGCAAGGTCGCATCGGCAAGCACCTGGAAGGCGCCCTCGTCCATTGGTCCATGCCCCGGTTTTGAGATGGTAGGGATATAGCAGTCCGACCGACGACCTACAACCGGGCCAGGCGGCCAAACCGCAAGGAGGGACCGAGTCCGCGGCGACCTCATGCTTCGACAAGCTCAGCATGAGGCTCAAAATGCTGACCTCATGGTGAGCTTGTCGAAGCATGAGGTCGCTGCAAGACTCGATCCACCCGTCTGGCACCTTGTTGCACGGGACGTTGTCGGCCAAACTCGCCGCCGCACTCGTGTGGGCTTGGGCAGCGTCTGGGGCAGCAATGGCTTGGGTAATCGGCGTCGACGTCGGTGGCACCTTCACGGACTTCTACGCCTTCGACGATGCCAGCGGCACCGTGCATCTGCACAAGATCCCCTCCACGCCCGCGAACCCCGCCGATGCGGTGCTGGACGGTATCAGCCAGCTCTGCCGGACGAAGGGCATACGGGCCGTCGATATCGCGAGGCTCTCCCACGGCACCACGGTCGGCACCAACACGCTCATCCAGCACCGCGGCGGCAAGGTGGCGCTGGTCACCACCGAGGGGTTTCGCGACCTGATCGAGATCGGCCGGCAGATCCGGCCGCGCATGTTCGACTTCCAGGCCGATCACCCGATACCCTTGGTGCCCCGCGAACGGCGCTTCGAGGCGGGCGAGCGCATGACTGCCGACGGCAAGGCGCTCCGCGCGTTGGACGCGGCCGGGGTTCAGGGCGTGGTCGACAGGGTCGCCGCCGCCGGGGCGGATGCCTGCGCTGTCTGCCTCATCTTCGCCTTCCTCAATCCCGCGCATGAGCGGCTGATCGCCGCCGCGCTCGCCAAGGCGCTGCCCAGCCTCTACATCTCCATCTCCTCCGAGGTGCAGCCGGAGTTCCGCGAATATGAGCGGCTCTCCACCACGGTCTTGAACGCCTATCTGCAGCCGGTGATGGCCCGCTATCTGGGCGACATCGAGGCCGGCATGCGGACGCTGTCGCCGGGAGCCGCCATCGGCATCAACCAGTCGAGCGGCGGGCTGATGTCGGTCGAGCGCGCCCGGCGCTTCCCGATCCGCACCGCCTTGTCCGGGCCGGCGGCGGGCGCCGTCGGCGCCATCCACATGGCCCGGCTCTCCGGGATCCCCGACGTGATCTCCCTCGACATGGGCGGCACCAGCGCCGACGTCGCCTTGATCCGCGACTATCAGGCGGGCACCACCTTCGATCGGCGCATCGAGGGCTACCCGGCGCGGCTGCCCAGCGTCGACATCAACGCGGTCGGCGCCGGCGGCGGCTCGATCGCCTGGTTCGACAAGGACGGTCTCATCAAGGTCGGGCCGATGAGCGCCGGCGCCGTGCCTGGCCCCGCCTGCTACGGCAAGGGCGGCACCAGCCCGACCGTAACCGACGCCAATCTGGTGCTGGGCCGATTGTCGCCTCGGGGGCTGCTGGGCGGCGGCATGCCCATGGACGAGAAGGCGTCGCGCGCCGCCATCGAGCCCTTGGCCGAGCGCCTCGGCTTCGCGGTCGAGCGCACCGCCCACGGCATCATCGGCATCGTGGTCGCCAACATGGTGCGCGCCATCCGCGCCGTCTCGGTCGAGCGCGGCCACGATCCCAGGCGCTTTGCGCTCCTGCCCTTCGGCGGTGCGGGTCCCTTGCACGCAACCGATGTCGCCCGCAGCCTCGGCATCCCTAAGATGCTGGTGCCCTTGGCACCGGGCATCCTCTGCGCGCAAGGCCTCATCGTCTCCGATCTCCGGGAGAGCTTCGTGCGCACGGCGCGGACGCGCCTGGCCGAGAGCGAGGCAGCGTCGATCGGCACGCTCGTGGATGACCTCCGCCGCGAGGCCGCAATCTGGTTCGATGCCGAGCGCATTCCTCCATCCGAGCGGACCGCCCGGATCGTGCTCGACATGCGCTATGTCGGGCAAAACTTCGAATTGGCCGTGCCGATCGAGGATGCGGAGGCGCTGCCGGATACGGAAAGCCTGAAGCAACGCTTCTTCGCCGAGCACGAGCGCAGCTACGGCTTCCACAACCCCGAGGATCCGATCGAGATCATCAATTTTCGGCTGATCGCCTTCGGCCGCCTGCCGCGTCCGGAGACCAGGCCCGAGCCCGCCTCCAAGCGTGCCGCCCCGAAGGCGAACCACCGCCGCCCGGTTTGGTTCGCCGCCGACCGGCCGGTGGAGACGCCGGTCTTCGAGCGTGGCCGGCTCGAACCCGGCGTGGCGCTCGTCGGGCCGGCGGTCATCGAGCAGCTCGACGCAACCACCTTGCTGTTTCCCGGCGACAAGCTCACCGTCGATCCCGTGCGCAACCTCATCCTCGAGGTGACGATATGACCAAGCCGGCTCCCCAGCTGGATCCGATCGGCCTCGAGATCCTCTCGAACGGGCTTCGCTCGATCGCGGACGAATGCTTCATCGCTCTGATGAAGAGCGCCTACTCGACCAACATCAAGGAACGCAACGACCACTCGACCGCTCTCGTCGATGCGCGGGGGCGGCTGGTGGTGCAGGCGGAGAACTCGCTCGCCATCCATTTGGGCTCGATGCTGGGGCTGATGACGGCGGTCCTGGCCAAGACCCCGGTCGCCGACATGCGCCCCGGCGACATCTTCGTCGGCAACGATCCCTTCGTCGCCGGCGGCACGCATCTGCCCGACATCAACCTCGCCATGCCGGTCTTCATCGACGGCGAGCTCCTCTGCTTCGTCTGCAACATCGCCCACCACGCCGATATCGGCGGCATGTCGCCGGGCAGCATGGCCGGCGGCATGACCGAGATCTACCAGGAAGGCTTGCGCGTGCCGCCGATCCGGCTCTTCCGCGGGGGCGAGCTGGTGGAGGACGTGCTCGATTTGCTCTTGCTCAACGCGCGCGTGCCGCAGGAGCGTCGCGGCGACTATTTCGCCCAGGTCGCATCCTGCCGGCTGGGTGCGCGCCGGGTCGCCGAGCTGGCGGCGAGCCAGGGCAGAGCCACGCTGATCGCCGCCTTCGACGGCATCATCGAGCGCACCCAGAGCCGCATGCTGGCCGGCATCGCCCAGATCCCGCCCGGCTCCTATCATTTTGCCGACATCATGGACGATGACGGCATCGACACCACCAACATCCCGATCCGGCTCCGCATCGATGTCGGCGCCAAGGAGCTCCAGGGCCGCATCCGCTTCGACTTCGAGGGAACCGCGCCGCAGGTCCAGGGCAACATCAACTGCACCATCAACGCCACCCAGGCGGCGGTCCTCTACACCCTCAAATGCCTCCTCGATCCTGACGTGCCCAACAATCACGGGCTGATGCAGGTGGTGGAGATCGCCGCACCCCAAAGCAGCATCGTCAATGCGGCGTTTCCGGCCGCGGTCGCCGCGCGCTGCAACACCGCACAGCGCATCGTCGATGTGATCGTGGGCGCGCTCGCCCCGGTCATGCCCAACGCCGCGGTGGGTGCCGCCAACGGTGCCAACACCACGGCGGTCTTCTTCGGCAAGGATCCGCGCACCGGACAGGACTACGTCTATCTCGAGACCTTGGGCGGCGGCTTCGGCGGCCGTGCGACCAAGGACGGCAAGGACGGCGTGCAGGTGCACATGACCAACACCTCCAATCTGCCGGTGGAAGCGATCGAGATGGAATACCCGCTCCTGGTCGAAGGCTACGGCCTCGTCGATGATTCCGGCGGCGCCGGCTGCCATCGCGGCGGCATGGGGCTGCGCCGGGTGGTGAGGCCCGTGGGGCACACCGCGATCTTCAGCGGCCAGGGCGAGCGCTTCGTCAACCGCCCCTGGGGCGTCTTCGGCGGCGGCCCGGGTGCGACCGGTCGATTCCTGCTGCGCGACGGCAAGGGCACGGAGACCATGCTTTCAACGAAGCCGTCTTCGGTAGCGCTTACGCCCGACGCGGCGGTGGTGATCGAGACGCCGGGTGCAGGCGGCTACGGCAAGCCCGCCGAACGGGCGCCGGCGGATCTGGCGGAAGACTATCGCAGCGGCAAGTTCTCGCAGGCCTATATGCGCGAGAAATACGGCTTCGATCCGACGTCGGCGAAGGCGGCGGAATGATACTGACGATCGTCGGGGGAACCGTGCAGGGAAACCCTCACCCTCCCACGCTTCGCGCGGGCCCCTCCCTCTCCCGCGATGCGCACGGGTGTCCGGGGAAAGTCATGCATAGCTGAAGGTTCCCTGGTTGGGGGAGGCGGTTGGTTGTCGGCGGTTGGGATTAAGCGGGGGCGGTTTGTCGATTTTGGCGAG
>JACQAG010000091.1 GCA_016195085.1 Pseudomonadota bacterium
CAGCCGCAAACAGCGGCGACCGGATGTGAGGTTCCACGGCATCGACGCCGTGGCTGACAACAGGCTCGCTCCAGGATCTAAAAGACGGAGAGCCAAATGACCCCTTGACGACAACACCCTCATGTGAGCCCGCGCATGACGGCTTAAAATTATGCTGGCGACTGCAATTGCGTCGCCTCGATGCGCAAAACGTTTGACCGGACAGCGGTGGGACCCGCCCGGCCATGACGACGAAATTGGTCCTCACCTGGGCGGCAGATTGATGCCGAGCGCGCGCCAGGCCGGGGGCTGCCGGTCGGTCTGGGCGAAATGTTCGAGCTGGGTCAGATGCGTGTTGTGGATCTCGAGCCGGAGGGCTGCTTCCGGGTCGAGCCGGAGGGCATGGGCGACGGCGGCGCGGATGGTGCCGCCATGGGTGACGGCGACGATGTCGCGACCGGCATGGGTCACATTCAGGCGCTCGATCGCCATCGCGACCCGGCCCATCACATGCTCGAAGCTCTCCCCGCCGGGCGGCACGGTTGCCGCCGGCGCCAGCCAGAATCGGTGGTATCCCGATTCCGGACTCGCTCTCAGCTCCTCATAGGTGCGGCCCTGCCAATTGCCGAAATGCTGCTCGATCAGATCCTTCTCGACGATCGGCTCGGGCACCGGGAAGCCGGCTTCGGCGATGGCGCGGGCGGTATCATGGGTGCGCCTGAGCGGCGAGACGATCCATACGGATTTCCGCGGCAGCAGCTTCGCCAGCGCTTCGAAGTGCTCGCGCTTGCCGCAATCCGCCGGAAAATCCGTCTGGCCGTAGCAGCGGCCCTCATTGGCGGTGACCGGAGCATGGCGGATCCACCACCAGCGGGTGACACGGCTCATGATAGGGCCGCCGCGACCAAAAGCATGACCACCTCGGCAAGTTGCTGGCAGGCGCCCAAGACGTCCCCGGTATAGCCACCGATGCGCCGGCGCGCCAGCCTCGCCATCGCCGCCACCACGGCGAGTGCTGCGGCAAGCGCAAGGACGGCCGAGACCACGCCGAGAGATGCCAGCGCCACGACGGCGCCGATGGCGAGCGACCAGCGCATGGACGTCTCGCTCGGCCGCCCGGCGTCGGCGGCGAGGCCGTCGGTGCGGGCGGGCTCGAGATGGATCATCACCGCGGGCAACAGAGCGCGGGAGGCGGCATGGGCGGCGATGAGGGCGGCGGCGGCCATCGCCTGCGGCAGCGAGGCCAGGGCTGCGGCGCGCAGTCCGACCGTAAAAACCAGCGCCAGGACGCCGAACACGCCGGTCTGGCTGTCGCGCATGATCTCGAGCCGACGTTCTGTCGTATCCCCGCCGATGAGGCCGTCGGCGCTGTCGGCAAGCCCGTCCTCATGCAAGGCGCCGGTGAGAGCTGTGGTCGTCGCCACCACCAAGAAGCCCGCCGCCAGCGGCGGCAGATTGAGATAGAGGGCAATCGCGAAAGCCAGCCCGCCCACGAGACCGACACCGGCGCCGATGACGGGAAAGGCCCGTGCCGCCTCTGCAAGCGCACCGTCGGGAATCGCGCCTTCGCGGCGAATCGGCAACCGCGTCAGGAAGAGAGCGGCGATGAGGAGCTCGTCGCGCCAGCCGTTCACGCGGTTGTATTGGGTCATGGCAGGCGTTTTCGCTTGGGGCCGGGCCCGGGTTATAGGAGATATTGGCCGCCGGTTGAACCCCCGATCCCCGGAGCCCCAATGACCGATACTGCCGTCGCTTCGCTCGCCGAGATCCGCGGCATGCTGAATGAGCTGCCCGGCGCCGACCTGGACGCGGCCCGTGCCACCGCAGAGCGCGAAGGCCAGCTGACCAAGCCGCCGGGTGCCTTGGGCCGGCTCGAGGAGCTGGCGGAATGGCTGGCCACCTGGCAAGGCCGCCATCCGCCCCGGCTCGACCACCCGCGGACAGCGGTGTTCGCCGGTAATCACGGTGTCGCCGCCCAGGGAGTCTCCGCCTTTCCCGCCGCCGTCACCGCCGAGATGGTGAAGAATTTCGTCGCCGGCGGGGCGGCGGTGAATCAGCTCTGCCGTATCTTCGATGCCGACCTTAAGGTCTACGAGCTGGCCCTGGAAACACCGACCCGCGACTTCACCCTGGCGTCGGCGATGGAGGAGGAGGAATGCGCTAAGGCGATGGTCTACGGCATGATGGCGGTGGAGCCCGGTCTCGATGCCTTGTGCTTGGGCGAGATGGGCATCGCCAATACGACCTCGGCTGCGGCCCTGGCCTTCGCGCTGTTCGGCGGCGAGGCCAAGGACTGGGTCGGCCCCGGCACCGGCGTCACCGGTCCCCAGCTCGAGCATAAACGCCGGGTGGTCGAAGCGGGCGTTTCGCGCCATAGGCAAGGCGCCGACGGGCTACAGCTGATGGCCCGCCTCGGCGGGTTCGAGCTGGCCGCGATCGCGGGTGCCATCATCGCCGCAAGGCAGGCGCGCACGCCGGTGGTGCTCGACGGCTTTGCCTGCACCGCGGCGGCGGCCTGCTTGTTCCAGCTCGACCGCCACGTGCTCGACCACTGCATCGTCGCCCATGTATCGGCCGAGCCGGGACATGCGCGGTTGCTGGCCAAGCTCGGCAAGAACGCGCTGTTCAATTTCGGCATGCGGCTGGGCGAAGCCTCGGGCGCCACCTTGGCCTTGGGCGTGCTCAAGGCGGCGGTCGCCTGCCACACCGGCATGGCCACCTTCGCCGAGGCGGGCGTCAGCGGGAAGGACGGCGTTTAGCTGTCACTCGCCCTGCTGCAGCAGCTTGCCGGCGCGCCGGGCATGGGCGAAGCCCAGGAGGAAGCACCAGATTCCGGCAACCATATAAAGCCCGTCGACGACGACCGCGCCCGCCAGCAGATCCCAGCGGAACTGGTTCTGAAACAGCACGGCGCGCATGCCTTCGAACACATAGGCGGACGGCGTCGCCCATGCCACGTATTGCAGCCAGCCCGGCAGCACCGAGATGGGATAGTAGACGCCGCTCACCGGGGCGAAGGCGAAGATGGTGACCCAGGCGAGGCTCTCCGCGCCCATGCCGTAGCGCAGCACGAGGCCCGAGACCGCGAGCCCGATCGACCAGCCCATCGCCATGAGGCAGCTAAAGAAGGCGATGAGCGGCAAGCCGAGCGTGAACACCGAATAGTGATAGAGCGGGATGGCGAGCAAGGCCGCCGGCAGCATGCCGAGGAGCGTGCGGATCACGCTCATCACCAGGAGCGAGATGCCGAACTCGTAGGGCTTCAAGGGTGTGACGAAGAGATTGCCGAGATTGCGGCTCCACAGCTCCTCCAGGAACGACATGGAGACGCCGAGCTGGCTCCTGAACAGCACGTCCCAGAGCAGGGCGGCGGCCAAGAGGACCCCCGTCGCCTGCGCCACCCAGTTGGAATTGGTCATGAAGAACTGGGTGATGAAGCCCCAGACGACCATCTGCATCAGCGGCCAATAGGCGAGCTCGGCGAGCCTGACCCAGGAGCCGCGCAGGAGATAAAGATGACGCAGCACCATGGCGCCGACGCGGCGGGCGGAGAAGCCGACCGGTGCGGACTGCTGGATCCGGCCCAGGGATTCGATGGCGGTCATTGCGCGGCCGCCGGTCTTGGCGCGGCTGTCGGGGCCGCCTCGTCGGGCCGGCGCGCGATGTCGAGGAAGACCTGCTCCAGCGTCTGCCTGCCGTAGCGGCGGACGAGGTCGGCGGGGGCGCCTTCATCGACGATGCGTCCGGCGCGCATCATCAGCACATGGTCGCACAGGCGCTCGACCTCGCCCATATTGTGGGAGGCGATGAGGAGCGTGGCGCCGACACGACGGCGATAGGTTTCGAGATAGCCGCGCACCCAGTCGCCGGTATCGGGATCAAGCGATGCCGTCGGCTCGTCGAACAGCAGCAGCGACGGCTCGTTGATCAGCGCCTTGGCGAGCTGGGCGCGGGTCTTCTGCCCGGCCGACAGCGTGCCGGTCTGGCGCTCGAGGAGATCCGCGAGACCGAGATCGGCCGCGAGCGCGTCGATGCGCCGCCGGATGTGCCGGATGCCGTAGAGGAGCCCGTATACGGTCAGGTTCTGGCGCACCGTCAGCCGATGCGGCAGATCGACATAGGGGCTGGAAAAGTTCATGCGCGGCAGCACCGCCGCCGGCCGGCGCAGCATGTCCTCTCCGAGCACGGTGATCCGGCCGGCGCTCGGCTCCAGCAAGCCGAGCAGCATCGAAAGCGTCGTGGTCTTGCCGGCGCCATTGCCGCCCAACAGCCCGATGGTGGCGCCCATGGGCACGACGAAGGACACATCGTCCACCGCGGTGACGGCGGCGAAGCTCTTGGTCAAACGCAAGACTTCGATCGCGGCTCGAGACATGAGGGGGCCGACTATAAGGTTTGCCGGCGGTCGATGCCACGCGAACGGAGCGGACGAGCCGACGCCGTCCGGCTCTATCGCGAGGCGCGGCTTGCGCGCGGACGGGCTTGGGTGTTGGCTCTCGGGAGAGGCGAGGAGGTGCCGGACAAGGTGAGCGAGACGACGGCCACAAATGCGGCGGCGGCCAAGCCCGGGCGCGGGGAGGACGCGCCCACCGGCCTGCGTGCGGCAACGGAGGTCCGCTCCCCCGGCCCGGTTCGGCTGCGCACGATCGTGCTCATCCGCTGGATCGCCGTTGCCGGACAGGCGGCAACCCTCCTGGTCGTAGACTTCGGGCTCGGCTTCAACGTGCTGCTGGCGCCGGCCTTCGCCGTGGTCGGCGCCTCGGTGCTGCTCAACCTCGCGGTCATGCTGTTTCCGCCGCTGGGCGGCCGGCTCGACGACCGGCAGGCGACGTTGTTTCTCGTCTACGACTCCATGCAGCTGGCGATGCTGCTGTTTCTGACCGGCGGCCTCGATAATCCGTTTTCGCTTCTGATGCTGGGACCGGTCACCATCTCGGCGACCATCCTCTCCCAGCGCAGCACCCTCGCGCTCTCGCTTTTGGCAGCACTTCTGGTGACCTTGCTCGCCATCTGGCATCTGCCCTTGCCTTGGGACGGCCCGCCGCCGACGCCGCCGCTCATGCTCATCGTCGGCAGCTGGGTCGCCATCGTGCTGGCGATTCTCATCATCGTCGGCAATACGCTGACCGTGTCCGAGGAGGCTCGGCGCATGTCGGATGCGCTCTCCGCCACCCAGCTCGCACTCGCCCGCGAGCAGCGGCTGTCGGCGGTGGGGGCACTCGCCGCTGCGGCGGCGCACGAGCTCGGCAGCCCCTTGTCCACCATCGCGGTCGTCGCCAAGGAGCTGCAGCGCGATCTGCCCGCGGACGGCCAGGTCGGCGAGGACATCGCCTTGCTGGTGAGCCAAAGCGACCGCTGCCGCGACATTCTGGCCCGCCTGTCGCGGCTGCCGGAGGGCGACAGCGCCTCGCCCTTGCAGCGCCTGCCGCTCTCCGCCGTGGTCGAGCTCGCGGCCTTGCCCCATGAAGGCGACGAGATCGACATCGAATATGCCTTGGACCCCGAGGCCGCCGCGGGTGCGGAGCCGGTGGTGCGGCGCAGCCCGGAGCTGATCAACGGGCTTGCCAATCTGCTGCAGAACGCCTTGCAGTTCGCCCAGAGCCGGATCAGCGTGGTCACCTCCTGGACTGAGAGCGAGGCCCTCATTACCATCCTCGACGACGGACCCGGGTTCCCGATGAGCGTGCTGCAGAATCTGGGTGAGCCCTATCTCTCCAATCGCGACGAGCGGGACACCCATATGGGTCTGGGCGTGTTCATCGCCCTCAATCTCCTGGGCCGGACCGGGGCCACGGTGGACTTCGCCAATCGGCCCGAAGGTGGGGCGCGCGTGGTCATTCGCTGGCCGAGGGCGCGCTTGGAAGCAGGCTGACCGGCGGCAAGGTGGACTGGAAAGAGGCGGCATGAGCGAGGGGCGTCGGAGCGAGAGCAATCCCTTGGCGGGCGATCGCAGCCTGCTGATCGTCGATGACGACGAGCCCTTGCGCGCGCGGCTGGCCCGGGCGCTGGAGCGTCGGGGCTTTCTCGTCGCCACCGCCGAGAGTGCGGCCGCCGGGATTGCCGCCGCCGGCGCCTCGGCGCCGGCTTTCGCGGTGGTGGATCTGCGCCTGGCCGACGGCAACGGGCTCGACGTGGTGGCGGCGCTCCGGGCTGCCCGGCCCGAGGTTCGCGTGGTGGTGCTGACCGGCTACGGCAACATCGCAACGGCGGTGGCCGCGGTCAAAGCCGGCGCGGTGGATTACCTGCCGAAGCCGGCCGACGCCGACTCGATCGAGGCAGCGCTGCTCGCCCGCGAGAACCCGCTGCCGGAACCGCCGGAAAACCCGATGTCCGCCGACCGGGTGCGCTGGGAGCACATCCAGCGCGTCTTCGAGCAATGCGACCGCAACGTCTCGGAGACCGCCCGGCGCCTGCGCATGCATCGCCGCACCTTGCAGCGCATCCTCTCCAAGCACGCGCCCAAGGACTGAGCGCCGAGTCTCTACGTTCTCTATTCGTCGTCATGCCCGGACTTGTTCCGGGCATCCACGTCTTTGATCGCGCGGCGACACGACATGGATGCGCGGGTCGAGCCCGCGCATGACGAATGATGGAACGGAACTGCGGAGAGCGCGCGCGCCGCTAGCCGATCTTCGCGGATTGGCGATGTTTGAAGGTTCCAAGTGATTGATTTTGCTGAGGCTGGATATTGCAGGTCTGCACTACAACGGCTTTGGCGGCGGAGCCTGGGCGGCGGTGATTCTAGGCGGGCGCTGCGGGGG
>JACQAG010000092.1 GCA_016195085.1 Pseudomonadota bacterium
ACGAGCGTGTTGTAGCCGAAGGAGACGCCCCGCTCGGTGGCCAGCACGTTCGGATTCCCGGCGGCGGTCACCTTGGCGACGACGTTCTTCATGTCCCAGGGCGCCAGGAACTGGCCCTTCTTCACGTTGATCGTCTTTCCGGTCTGGCCCGCCGCCAGCAGCAGGTCGGTCTGGCGGCAGAGGAAGGCCGGGATCTGCAGAACATCGACGGCCTCCGCCACCGGTCCGCATTGCTCGACGGAATGGATGTCGGTGAGTACCGGACAACCATAGGTCTCGCGTAGCTCGGCCATGATCGGCAGGCTCTTCTCCATGCCGAGCCCGCGCTGACCGTTGAGGCTGGTGCGGTTCGCCTTGTCGAACGAGGTCTTGTAGACGAGGCCGATGCCGAGCCTGGCCGTGAGCTCGCTCAGCGCCTGGCACATCTCATGCGCATGGGCGCGGGATTCGAGCTGGCAGGGGCCGGCGATCAGGGACAAGGGCCGGTCGTTGCCGAAGGTCACCTGGCCGACGGTCACATGGCGGGGCTGAGGGCGGATCTGGTTCATGGTTCTATCCGTTTCGTGCGTGCCTGACGCACCTTCATAAGCCATCATCCTGGCCAAGGCATCGACGATGCCGCGAGCCGGGATCCAGGGTCGTCGTCGTTGCGCGCTCCGTAGCCCGGATGTTCCTGGGTCCCCGCTTTCGCGCTAGTTGATGCACACATCTTGGTGCGGCGGAGTGACTCACCTGTGAGGAAGCAGCTTTCCTGGTGATGGGAATGTATGATTCTCATTCTGGCACGTCCATTTCCTTGAGGTGCCGAGATGCTGGACGCGCAATATTCGGTGGGTCGGTTCGGGGATCGCCGCCTCGACAAAGGGGGGCGGCGCTGCTCGAAGGGATGGTCGTGCGCGCCAGTTCGTGCGTGCGACAGGCGGCGGCCGGCCGTCGGTCGGAGATTGTCCGGTATGGTCGGTTCCTGGCCAACGAGAAAGTGACGCTGGAAGCCCTGCTCGCGGGCTGGGGCGAGCAAACCGCCCTTGCGGCAGCCGGCCGGCATGTGCTGGCGATCCAGGATACCAGCGAGATCAACTTCAGAACCACGGCCGAGCGGCGGCGCGGCTTGGGCGAGATCGGCAAGGGTGTCGGCTGCGGCTTGCTGCTGCATGCGATGCTGGCGCTGGATGCGCACAGCGATGCCTGCCTGGGATTGGTCGCGGGCCAGATCTGGACGCGCCAGGGACGGGTGGCGGTGCGGCACGAGAGCCGACCGCCGCGGGAGAAGGAATCCTGGCGCTGGATCGAGACCGCGGAGCGGGCCAAACAGGTCCTGTCGGCGGCCGCGATGGTCACCGTGATCGATGATCGCGAGGGCGACTTCTATGCCAAATGGGCGAGCGTCGCGGCGCAAGACTTCCATCTGCTGACGCGCTCCATGCATGACCGCGTTCTGGCCGACGACCGGAGCCTGTATGAGGCAGCGGCCCAGCTGCCGATTGCCGATGTCTCGACCATCGACCTCACGGCCCGCCCTCATCGACCGGCGCGTCAGGCCAAGCTGGCGTTGCGGTTCGGGCGCGTGACCCTGAAAAGGCCGCAAGGTCCGGGCCTGCGGGATCTGCCCGAGACAGTGGAACTGAGCGTGATCGAGGTCGTCGAGTTCGATCCGCCGGCCCAGGCCGAGCCGCTGCACTGGTATCTGTTGACGACCCATGCGGTGAAGGACGCCGCCGCCGCTTGGCAGATCGTCCATTGGTACAAGAAGCGTTGGACGATCGAGCAGCTCTTCCGGGTTCTCAAAACCCAGGGGCTGCAGCTCGAAGACAGCCGGCTCGAAACCGCCGAGCGGTTGCTCAAGCTCAGCGCGATCGCCACCAAGGCCGCCGTCATCACCTTGCAGCTGGTCCAGGCGCGGGACGGCCAAAGCGCTGAACCGGCCAGCAGCGTCTTCAACCAGGACGAAATCCAGCTCCTCGATGCCCTCGGGCGCAGATACCAGGGCACCACGATGCTCCAAAGCAACCCTCACCCGCCGCGCAGCCTCGCTTGGGCCGGCTGGATTGTCGCCCGGCTCGGCGGCTGGGACGGATACCCGCGGACCAAACCCGGTCCCATCACCTTCAAACACGGCCTCGAATACTTCCTGGGCATCGCGCAGGCTTGGAGCCAGATCAAAGATGTGTGAATCAACTAGCGCGAAAGCGGGGACCCAGAGGCAACCGCAGGTCACTTGCCCCGTTTCCCGCCTTCCCTTCATTGTCATGCCCGCGCGTGACGCGGGCATCCATGTCGATGCAGGCCTGGGCGAGGGCTGAAACGGCCCGACCATGGATCGCCGGGTCAAGCCCGGCGATGACAGAGGAGAGTGGCGCGTCCTCGGTTCCGCCATTCGGGGAATGACGGAAGAGTTTGCTTCGCCTTCCGTGCTTATTCCGCCTCTCACCCCGCCTTGCGCGAGGCGGTGCGCTGGCGCAGATGCGGCTTGAGATACTGGCCGGTGTAGCTCTCCTTGACCTGCGCCACCGCCTCGGGCGTGCCCACGGCCACCACGCGCCCGCCCTTGTCGCCGCCCTCGGGGCCCAGATCGATGATCCAGTCGGCGGTCTTGATGACCTCGAGATTGTGCTCGATCACCACCACCGTATTGCCCTGCTCGACCAGCCGGTGCAGCACCTCGAGGAGCTTGCGCACATCCTCGAAATGCAGGCCCGTGGTCGGCTCGTCGAGGATGTAGAGGGTGCGGCCGGTGGCGCGCCGGGCCAGCTCCTTCGCCAGCTTCACGCGCTGCGCCTCGCCGCCCGAGAGCGTGGTCGCGTTCTGGCCGAGCGTGATGTACGACAGCCCGACTTCGAGCAGCGTGTCG
>JACQAG010000093.1 GCA_016195085.1 Pseudomonadota bacterium
CTTCGATACCTCAGGCGGCGTGATCCGCGTGGCGATCCTTCACGGCTGCGATCCGAAGGGCAACGCTCGGGCACGCGCGAACGTGTGGAACTTCCCCGATCCGGTTCCCACGCACCGCGAGCCGCTTTATTCGCCGGACCGCCAGCTGGTCGCGAAGTATCCGACCTATACCGACCGGATGCTTCACCGCCTGCCGACGCTGTTCAAGACGATCCAGGACCGCGACGTCTCCAAGCAGTTCCCGACCGTTCTTACGTCGGGCCGCCTGGTCGAATATGAAGGTGGCGGCGACGAGACGCGCTCCAACAAGTGGCTCGCCGAACTCCAGCAGCAGATGTTCGTCGAGATCAATCCGGCGGACGCGACCCGGATCGGCGCCAAGAACAACGACGATGTCTGGGTCTTCGGTCCGGAAAACAACGCGCGGATCAAGGTCAAGGCGATGGTGACCGAGCGCGTGGGCCGAGGCGTGGCATGGATGCCGTTCCACTTCGCGGGCCACTGGATGGGCAAGGACATGCGTTCGTCCTATCCGCAAGGCACGGATCCGATCGTGCTGGGCGAGGCGGTGAACACCATCACCACCTATGGCTACGATCCTGTGACCCAGATGCAGGAAACCAAGACCACCTTGTGCCGCATCGAGAAGGCCTAAGGGCTAGGGAGCGATTGACATGGCTCGTATGAAGTTCCTCCTCGACGCCGAGCGCTGCATCGAATGCAACGCCTGCGTCACCGCCTGCAAGAACGAACACGAGGTGCCGTGGGGCATCAACCGGCGGCGCGTCGTAACGCTGAACGACGGCAAGCCGGGCGAGCGTTCGATCTCGATGGCCTGCATGCACTGCACGGACGCGCCGTGCATGGCGGTCTGTCCGGTCGACTGCTTCTACAAGACGGCCGAAGGCGTGGTCCTGCACTCCAAGGACCTGTGCATCGGCTGCGGCTACTGCTTCTACGCATGCCCCTTCGGGGCACCGCAGTATCCGCAGGCGGGTAATTTCGGCACGCGCGGCAAGATGGACAAGTGCACCTTCTGCTCGGCCGGCCCGGAGCCGTCGAACACCGAGGCGAGCTTCGTCAAATACGGCCGCAACCGTCTGGCCGAAGGCAAGCTGCCGCTGTGCGCTGAAATGTGCTCGACAAAGGCCCTGCTCGCGGGCGACGGCGACGTCATCGCGGGCATCTACCGCGAGCGCGTGGTCACGCGCGGTTACGGTTCGGGTGCCTGGGGCTGGGCGACGGCCTATGGCGAGGGTACGCGCACCTAGTACCGGTACACCCGAGACGGATTGCCGGCCGCCTTTCAGGGGCGGCCGGCGAACCACCGGGTTCCAGGATGAAAGCGACACGAACATGTGTCGGCGTTGCAGGGGTTAGAGATGATGTCCAGCGGTCAAAGAAACCTGATGTGGTTGATTTTCGCAGGCCTGTTTGCGGTCGCCTTCACGTTCAGCGCGGGCGACCGCGGTTTGAGCGACGGCTCCACCGGCAGCTATCTGGGCCGTGCGGTCAGCAACGCGCAACCCGTTCCGATGCCCGCGCGCGACGCGCTCGCGAATCGCGCCGCAACCCAGCGCTACTAGGCCGGAAGAGGAGAGAACGATCATGATGTTCGCAACGTCATTCCGCCGCCTGACCTGGGCCGCCCTCGCGGTCGTCGCGTTCGGCCTTGTCCCGCTTCCCGCAGATGCGCAGGCACCTGCTCCGGCACCGGTTACGGCCACGTCGACGCCGCCGGTCAGTGCCTCCGACAACGCGCGCCTCCCGCCGCCGCCGGTCGGCGAATATCGCAGCCCGTCGCAGCGCCCGGAGGTCGGCCTCATGGCAAGCGACGCAGAACTCCTGCATGCACTCGCGCCCACGCGCGGAACCGTCAGCATTCCCGACGAGAAGTCCGCCACGCTGATCCAGCCGGGTGGCCGTGACTGGCGGCAGACGGTCAAGGGGCCGATCCGGGTTCTCGGCTCCTGGCTGATCTTGGGCATGTGCTGCCTGCTGATCGCCTTCTACCTGCTGCGCGGCAAGATCATGGTCGATAGCGGCCTGTCGGGCCGCACGATCGAGCGCTTCAACAGCGTCGAGCGCTTCGTCCACTGGATGACTGCAGGCGCATTCGTGATTCTGGCGGTTTCGGGTCTCAACATCACCTATGGCCGCTACGTGCTGCTGCCGCTCCTCGGTCCGGACGCATTCGCAGCCCTCACAACGGTTCTGAAATACGCACACAACTATCTGTCGTTCGCGTTCATGCTTGGCGTGCTGCTCATGTTCCTGATGTGGGTGCGCCATAACATCCCCTCGAAGCTTGACCTGCAGTGGCTCGCGGTCGGCGGCGGGCTGTTCTCGAAGGGCGTGCACCCGCCGGCGGACAAGTTCAATGCCGGCCAGAAGATCATTTTCTGGTCGGTCGTCGCGGGCGGCACGGCGCTCAGCATCACGGGTATCTGGCTGCTCTTCCCGTTCCAGTTCGGCGACGTCGCATCGATGCAGACGATGCAGGTCATCCACTCGATCATCGGGCTCCTGCTGACGGCGATCGTGATCGCGCATATCTACATCGGCTCGCTCGGCATGGAGCAGGCCTTCGACGCGATGGGGACGGGCCAGGTCGACGAGAACTGGGCCAAGGAACATCACGGCGTCTGGCTTGCCAAGGTGAAGGGGCAGGCGATGCCGGTCTACAAGATGGGTCACGACTGAACGACAGGCTAGGTTGGGCCCGCGCCGAGGGATCGGCGCGGGCCTTTTTCGTTTCGGGGTATGCCTGACGTGATGCGAACGCTCTTCATCGCCCTTTTCCTGCTCGCGGCATCGTCCGTCCGCGCCGAAATGGCGGGGCACGGCGCCATGGTCAACGCGATCGCCGTATCGCCGGACGGAAAGCGCGTCCTGACCGGATCGTGGGA
>JACQAG010000094.1 GCA_016195085.1 Pseudomonadota bacterium
ATCATTATCGGCAGATTGCGCTCCGGGGAAACAGCATTGGTCTGCACTACAGCCGTTTCGCCATACCCAGCCTGTGCCAGCTCAACAACTTACAGGCAAAACAATCCCAAAAGCCGGGTCGAATCCGCGAAGATCGGCTAGATCTTGCGGTCGGCCAGCATCTTGTCGATCTGGCGGCCCTGGAACATGGTGATGCCCATGGCCTGGCCGAAGCGGATCGCCTCTTCGGAATCGCAGCGGCAGAGGATCATGCGCGCGCGGCCCGAACGGTCGATATGCTCCTTGATCTCCGACTGGCGGCGGCCGGAGGAATCATCGGTCATGTCCGGGCTCCACACGATCTTCATGAGATCGAGGCCGAGCCGCTCGCGGTCGATGAACTGCAGGGTGAGGTGGTTGAGCCCGTCCAGGCAGACGCGGTAGCCGCGCTCGCGCATGAAGTCGCGGGCGAACATGAAGGCGCCGATGTCGCCGAAGATGTCGACCTTCTGCAGCTCGATCACCACCGTGCCGCGCGCCACCGCCTTCAAGCTGGAATCGAAGTTGAGGAAGGCCGGCGACAAGATGGTGGCGACGTTCATATTGATGCTGAACGAGCTGGCGATGGTCGAATCGTCGTTGCGCACCAGGAGCGACAGCATGCGCTGATCCAAGGTCTGGGTCAGGTGCTGAAAGAGCCATATGTTCGAGGCAAGGTCGTAGTCCGGCAGCACGGTCTGCTGCAGGTCGGCGATCGAGATGTAGAGCTCGCGGAACACCGGCTGCGGCGTGCTCGAGCCCGGTGCTATGGCGCAGACGGCCTGGCGGCGCATGAGATTGGAAAGATCGGCGCGCTGCAGGAAGGTCTGCAGCTTGCCCAGCTGCTCCGGATCGATGGGCTTCCTTGCCGAGCGCCTGGCCGAGATTTCCTCGGCGTCCGCGTTAACCGAAAGCCGGTTGCGCCGCTCGCGCTCGCGGTGCATCTGCTGCACCATCTGGAAGACTTCGTCGTATTGGAGCTCGAGGTTGTACCAGGTGCAGAACCGGGCCAGATCCTCCTCGTCGTCGCCCTGGGAAAGCGGATCCTCGCCAAAAAGGAAGCGAACCTTCATCACCGCGGTGTCGATGTCGGTGACGCTCGCCCCGCGGCAGACGAAGAAGATGTCGGAGTTGCTGAGGATGAAGGTCTGCCCCTCGAAGTTCTGCACGATGCCTTCGAAGGTCGCCGCGGCGATTTTGATGTGGTAGTCGCGGCGATTCTGCGGCCTGAGACGCGACAGGTGGATGTGTACCGCGCTCCGGCCCTCGAGGTTGCGGCCCATGCGCTGGAGATAGTCCAGCAGCATGTACTCCTGGCTGGGACCCCGCGTGCCGGTCGCTGCTTGGCTGGTCATCGCCATCGTAGATGTCACCATTTCCTTCGCCGGCCCGGCCGGTCGAAAGGCCCCGTGCAACGAATTCGAATGCGCCCGCGGCCAGCAAAATAGCCCCAGCGTCCATCAGCCGTCCACCGAAACCCCGGATGGCCACGGACCCCCAGCAACTATAGCACCACAGCATCAGTAGAAATTCTACTAAAATCCAATCTATATTGGGGACATCGTCCTGGCGACGGGTTGCCGGAGGCCCGATGCATCCCCAGTCTATTATTGGTCGGAACCGCCATTTGCTCCGGATTTGAGCCGCAGAAATGCCCGCCGCAACTGCCGATAGCCGGATCTATGCCATCGGAGACATTCACGGGCGGGTCGACCTCCTCGTCCATCTACAAGCGAAGATCCTCGCCGATGCGACTCGGTCGACCGCCCGCCGGCGGGTGATCGTTTATCTCGGCGACTATGTCGATCGCGGCCCCGATTCTCGCGCCGTGGTCGACCGGCTCCTCAATCATCGCCTCGACGGCTTCGAGACCGTGCACTTGCGGGGCAACCACGAAGACATGCTGCTGCGCTTCCTCGCCGGCGAGCCGGTCGCCCGGCTCTGGTTCATGAATGGCGGCATGCAGACGCTGAGAAGCTACGCGGTGAGCGGACATGTGGAGGACCTGCCGGCGGCCGCGCGCGCCCAGCTCGCTCGCGGCATGCCGGAAGAGCACCGGCGCTTTCTGGCCGAGCTCGCCTTGAGCCATATCGAAGGCGACTATCTCTTCGTCCATGCCGGCATTCGGCCGGGAATCCCCTTGGAAGCGCAGGACGCCGCCGATCTTCTGTGGATCCGGGAGGAATTCCTCGACTCTGCCGATCCGCACGGCAAGGTGGTGGTGCACGGCCACACCATCCGCCCGCGCCCGGAGGTGCTCTCGAACCGCATCGGCATCGACACCGGCGCCTTCATGACCGGGCGCTTGACCGCGCTGGTGCTGGAGGGGGACGAGGCAAGCTTCCTTGCGACCTAGCCCGATCCCAAGAGCCGCGACAGACCCGGCTCCCCCGGCCGTATCTCCTGGATCCGACGCAGAGCCCCGGCGATGGCCCGGGCATCGGCCAGCCCGTCATGGGCCCGGCCGGCAGCGGGCTGACCGAAGATCTCCGGCAAGCTCGAGGACACGATGTGTCCGTTTCGACCGGCGGCGGCGGACAAGACGCCGCTGAGGTTGCCGCAGGCGCCGGCGGCGAAGGGCCAGGCGAGCCCGCACAGCAGGCAATTCTCCTTCAGCACCTCCTCGTCCACGCCATTGGCGAAGAGCCCGTGGCTGCCCTCGGCGAAGCCGGCGAAGCGGGCGAGCGCCGGCGCAAAGTCGACTCCCTCGCGACCCAGCCGCTCTTGGTCGATGCCGGTCAGTTCCACGAAGAAGGCGCTGAGCGCCGGGTTGATGCGCGGAACGACGAGCGCCTCGAAGCTGGCGATCTCGGGGAAGCCATCGCTCGAGGCAAGACGCACGGCGCCGATCTGCACCACCTCGCGATGCTCGCCAGGGCCGCTCCAGCCGCGCTCGCGGGCCCCCGTCCACGTCGTATATTCAAGATCGTAGATGATGAACAAAAGGAACTCCGCGCCCGCCCGGGACACTCTATCATCGGCCGGGCGGCAAAGTCGGCGCCGCGCTTCCGCCGCGTCTCCGCCCCGAGCTTGACGCATTGCCGCCCCAGACTTCCGGGGTTGGCGCCGGCTCGGAGTTCCGCTAAAGCGTTGCCGGGACCCGAAACCCGGCCCTACCGGTGCCGTTCGACCAGGAGTCGCCCCGTCCATGCATTACCGCAAGCGCGTTCTGGTGACCGGCGGCGCCGGGTTCCTCGGCTCGCATCTCTGCGAGCGCCTCGTGGCCGAGGGCCATGACGTGCTCTGCATCGACAACTACTTCACCGGCACCAAGGACAATATCGCGCCGCTGATGCGAACCCCGTATTTCGAGGTGATGCGCCACGACGTGACCTTCCCGCTCTATGTCGAGGTGGACGAGATCTTCAACCTCGCCTGCCCGGCATCGCCCATCCATTATCAGCACGACCCGGTGCAAACGACCAAGACCTCCGTGCACGGCGCCATCAACATGCTGGGCCTCGCCAAGCGCGTGAAGGCGAAGATCATGCAGGCCTCCACCAGCGAGGTCTATGGCGACCCGATCGTGCATCCGCAGACCGAGGACTACCGCGGCAACGTCAATACCATCGGACCCAGAGCCTGCTACGACGAGGGCAAGCGCTGCGCCGAGACGCTGTTCTTCGACTATTTCCGCCAGCATCGGCTGCGCATCAAGGTGGCGCGGATCTTCAATACCTATGGCCCGCGCATGCACCCCAATGACGGGCGGGTGGTCTCCAATTTCGTGATCCAGGCGCTGCGCGGCCAACCCATCACCGTCTACGGCGACGGCAAGCAGACCCGCGCCTTCTGCTATGTCGACGATCTGATCGAGGCGTTCTTGAGGCTGATGGCGACCGAGGACGACTTCACCGGTCCGATCAATCTCGGCAACCCCGTCGAGGTGCCGGTCTTGGATCTGGCCGAGCGGATCATCAAGCTCACCAAGTCGAAATCGAAGGTCGTCTTCAAGCCGCTTCCCCAGGACGATCCGGTGCAGCGCTGCCCGGACATCGGCCTTGCCCGCAAGATCCTGAGCTGGGAGCCCAAGGTGCCGCTGGAGGAGGGTCTCGGCCGCACCATCGAGTATTTCCGCGGCATGAACCAGTAGCCTTGGCGGGACCGCCCGCGCGGGGCGGCCCCTCAAATCCGCTTGCGCTGCCGAGGCGGTTGGCATAGCCAAGCAGCATGGATGTGGGCGCCTACTACCGCTCCGAGTTCGAGGAGCATCGCGCCGTTGCCGAAGCGACCGCAGCGGCGATGGCCGGGCCGTTCCGCCGCCTGGTGGCGACGAGCGTCGCCGCGCTCAAGGCCGGCGGCAAGCTCATGTTCTTCGGCAATGGCGGGTCCGCCGCCGCCGCCCAACACCTGGCCACCGAGCTCACCGTCCGCTACATCACCAATCGCAAGGCGATTGCCGCCGTGGCGCTCACCACCGATACCTCCGCCTTGACCGCCATCGGCAACGATCTCGGCTTCGATCAGCTCTTTGCCCGCCAGATCGAGGCGATCGGCCGCAAGGGCGATGTGGCGATTGCCATCACCACCTCGGGCAAGAGCCCGAACGTGATCCTGGCGCTCAAGGCGGCCAGCGCGATGGGCATCGTGCCGGCGGCACTCTCGGGCAAGGGCGGCGGCGATCTTCCGGGCTTGGCCGATCCGCTCCTGATCGTCCCCTCGAACACCACGGCCCGCATCCAGGAGATGCACATCACCTTGGGCCAGATGCTGTGCGGGGCGGTCGAGCGCGAGCTCGGGCTCGCATGACCGAGCGCTCCGAGCTCGCCGCCAAGGTTCCGCTGCTCTCGAATGCGCGGCTCCTTTGCATCGGCGACGTCATGCTCGACCGCTTCGTGCGCGGCCGCGTCGACCGCGTGTCCCCGGAAGCGCCGATTCCGATCCTGGTCGTCGACGTCGAAGAGGCAATGCTCGGCGGTGCTGGCAATGTCGTGCGCAACCTGGCCTCGCTCGGCGCCTCCTGCTGCTTCGTCTCGGTCGTGGGCGACGATCCGGCGGGGCGCGAAGTGACGGAGATGGTCGGGCGCGAGCCCACCGTCGAGGCCCACCTCCTGGTCGAGCCGCGGCGGCGGACCACCATCAAGATGCGCTATGTAGCGCAGGGACAGCAGCTCCTCAGGGCCGACCGCGAGAGCGTGCTGGCGCCGGGCGCCATGGTCGAGGCGGATCTCATCCACCGCGCCGAGGAGGACATCGCCTTCAGCCAGGCGGTGCTGTTGTCCGACTATGCCAAGGGCGTGCTGACCGACCAGGTGGTCCAGCGGCTGATCCAGGCGGCCCGCAAGCAGAACCGGCCGGTCGTCGTCGATCCCAAGGGCCGCGACTTCCGCCGCTATCGCGGCGCCACGGTGCTGACCCCGAACCGGCGCGAGCTCGCCGAGGCGACCGGCATGCCGATCGGCGATTCCGAGTCGATCGAGAAGGCGGCGCGCCGGCTTATCGCCGAGGCCGGAGTGGCCGCGGTGCTGGTCACCCGCAGCGAGGACGGCATGTCCTTGGTCAGCGCCGAGGAGGCGCACCATCTGACATCCGAGGCCCGCGAGGTGGCCGACGTGTCGGGTGCCGGCGACACGGTGCTGGCGGTGTTCGGCGCAGCGCTGGCCGCCGGGCTCACCATGCTCGATGCCGCACGGCTCGCCAATCTCGGCGCCGGTGTGGTCGTCGGCAAGCGCGGCACCGCCACCCTCTCCCTCAACGAGATGGTGGCGGCGCTGCACACCGAGGAACTGCATGCGGCCGAGGCGAAATCCCTCTCGCTCGATCAGGCGCTGGAGCGGATCCGCGGCTGGCGCCATCAAGGCTTCAAGATCGGCTTCACCAATGGCTGCTTCGATCTCCTGCATCCCGGCCATCTGGCGCTCATCGCCCAGGCCCGCACCCAATGCGACCGGCTCGTCGTCGGCTTGAACAGCGATGCCTCGGTCGCGCGTCTCAAGGGACCGGGGCGCCCGGTGCAGTCGGAGGCCTCCCGTGCGGCCATCCTGGGCGAAATGGAGAAGGTCGATCTGGTGGTCGGCTTCGCCGAGGACACGCCCTTGAAGCTCATCGAGGCGATCCGGCCCGACGTCCTGGTGAAGGGTGCCGACTACACGGTCGACAACGTCGTCGGCGCCGATGTGGTGCAGAGCTATGGCGGCAAGGTGCTGCTCGCCGAGCTTGCCCCGGGCCATTCCACCACCGAGACGATCAAGCGCCTGGCGAAAAGCGCGTAAGCAAAGAGCCAGACGGCCCCCACCCCAGCCCTCCCCCGCCCAATGGCGAGGGAGGGAGTCGAGTCGGACCTCCTGCTCCCTCCCCCATGCGTCAGCGTGGGGGAGGGTTGGGGGTGGGGGCATGGCGAAGGGTGAGGGTTCTCAGATCGGCGGATCGACGAGCTGGCGGAGCCGCTGCGAGGCGTTGAGCGCGAAGCGGAGCAAGACCGCCTTCCGCCGGGCGCCGGCGAGCGGCACCGGCTCGGGGTGGCGCTCGATATGGGCGCCCCAGCGATCGGCGATCATGAGCCCGGTCTCGGCCGGCAGGAGCCCGATCGGAAAATCGGCGGCAACGGCGAAATAGAAGCTGTCGCAGAACTCCAGATAGTCCTGCCATTTGCGGTCGCTCTGGAAGTCGGCGCGGCAGGATTTGATCTCGACGATGGTGAGCCTGCCGTCGCGGTCGAGCGCGATCACGTCGGCGCGCCTTCCATTGGCGAGGGTGAATTCCGTCAGCACGCCCGAGCCCCGGTCGAGGAAGGCCCGGCACACACCCAGGGAGATATCGAGAGCGATGCGGTTCTCTGCTTCCGCCAGCGCAGCGGCCACCTGCTGAACCTCCGCCACGGTTAGCTCTCTCGCTTGAGGCCCTTGGCGCCGCGCAGATCCGCCTTCTCCAGAAGCGTGCCGCGCAGATCGGCGCCGTCGAACTCGGCGTCCTGCAGATTGGTCTCGCGCAGATCGGCATCGCGCAAGCTGGCATTGGTGAAGTCGCAGCCGGCGAGGTTGGCCTTGCGCAGATTGGCGCCGGCGAGATCGGCGGCGATGAAGCGCGCCCGCTCGAGATTCGCGGGCCAGATCTGCGTTATCGAGCCCAGGAGATTGACCGGGCCGATGCGGGCGCCGATGAGCTTCGCGTCGGTCAGGTTGGCGCGCTTGAGGTTGGCGCCCCTGAGATCGGCGCGCGACAGGTTGGCGCCCCTGAGATCGGCGAAGCCGAGATCGGCCATCATGAACTCGGTCTTCTCCATGGTGGCGCCGGTCAGGATCGCATGCTCGAGATTGCCCGCCGCCAAGTTGGCGCCGGACAGGGTCTCGTTGGCGAGGTCGACCCGCGAGAGATCGATGCGGCGGCCCTTCTTGCCGGCGGTGCGGATCCAATCGAGGTGGCGCTGCAGCAGCTCCTTCATCTCGGCGCCGAGGCTGGCGAGCGTGCGGGGCAACAGCGCGCGGGTGAGATCGACGCCGTCGAGATTGGTCGAGTCGAGCACCGCGCCCACGAGGTCGGCGCCCTCGAAATTCGTGCCCGAGAGCAACGCGCCCGAGAGGATGCAGCCATGCAGGATGGTGCCGGTCAGATTCGCTTCGGACAGATCCGCACCCTCGAGGATGGATCCGGTCAGGTTGCAGTGGCTGAGATCGGCACGGACCAGCTTGACGTTGCGCAGGATGGCGTCGGTCAGGTCGGTCTGCACGATGAAGGCATTCGACATCTTCGAGTTCGACAGATTGGCGCCGCGCACGATGGCCGCACTCATGTCGCCGACCGACATGTCGAAGGCCATGGTGACGAGGTTGCCCTTGCCGTCGGCGCGCAAGAGGATGCCGTCGCGGAGATCGCCTTCGATGATGGTGGCGCCGGTGAGGTTCGCCCCGCGCAGGCAGGCCCCGCGCAGATCGGAGCGGCTGAGATCGGCGTTGGTCAAATCGGCCTTGCGCAGATCGGAGGAGAACAGGCTGGCGGCGACCAACTTGGTTGCGTGCAGCTTCGCGTTGACCAGGCGCGAGCCGCTCAGCTCCGCATTCGTCAGATCCCACTCCGACAGGTCGAGATAGGAGAGATCGCAGGTGCCGAGATTGGCCCTGACGCCGCCGGTCTTGCCCTCCAGGAACTTCTTGTGCAGCTCCACCGCCTGCTCGAGCTCGCCCTGGCTCAGCTTCTTGAACCTGATGCCGCTGTCGTCGGCGTCGGAATCGAGCGGATGGGGTTCCGCCATAGTCGAGGCTTTCGGCAGATCTGTTGCAGTTCTGTTCTTATGCTAGTCGATTGCCGCCGCAAAAGCACGCGTGCGCTCTGCGACGCCGGTTAAGGTCCGACCCGCGCGAGATCGTAGGCGGCGATGACGAGGCGCTCCTCGGCGTGGCTGGAGTCGAGCTCGCCCCTGGGCGCGATCTGCCAGGTCCAGGAGCGGGCTGCCTTGGGTGGCGCAACTTCCGCCAGAGTGGAGTGGCGCTCGATGACGGCGCCGTCCGGGGCCACGAGCCGCCTCTCGACGTCGCTGACGAGTAAGGTCGCCGCCGAACAGCGCGCCAGCATGTCCAGGTGGTGCGCGATGAGGCTCTGGGCGAAGGCGGCGATCGCGCTCTGGGCGACCGCACCCCATTTCCGATCGAGATACGCGACCGGCAGCACCGGCAATTGCGACAAGAGATTGAGCGAGACCACCAGATCTACGGCGGGATCCTCGAGCAGGGGCGGAGCCCCGGGCTGGGGTGCGGCGAAGGTGCGGCTGGGATCGAGGCGGTGGAGGCTGGCCAGCGTGCCGGTCACGTCGGCTGCGAGCAGCTCCACATTGGCGTAGGCCCGCGCCCGCCGCCGGCTCCGGGGCGGATGCAGCGCATCGACCAGGACCACGCGCTCGAACGCCCGGGCGAGCGCCGGCAAGGGCACATCGAGCAGCAGCCCGGAGCCGAGGATGACCGCGGTGCGGTGGCGCCTGGCGCGTCCGATCGCCTCGCCGACCGCCTTCTGGCTCTGGATGAGATGCGGCTCCCAGGCGGCGTGGCAACGGCGCCAGCGCGCCTCGATGGCGATGCTCTCGCGCAAATAGCCCAGAGCGCGCAGCTCGGGCGCGGCACGGCGCGTCAGATACTTGATCCACTGCACCAGCATGCGTGGGCGCCTACTGGATCGTCGTACCCGGTGCATGCTACAGGCACATCCTCCACAGGAGGAATGCCCCAGAAATGCCCGAGACGCTGTCCAAGGCGGAGCTGGCCCAGCTCGCCAAATTCGATACCCCGACCATCTGCAACGCGCTCGAGATCGTGTCCCCGGAGCGCCGCGCCCATGGCTTCAATCGCCGGCCGCTGGTTTGCCCGTTTCCCGAGATGAAGCCGATCGTCGGCTATGCCCGCACCGCGACCATCCGCTCGCGCGAGCCGGACTCGCGCACCAAGACCGCGGCCAGGCAGCTGCGCGTCGCCTATTACGAGCACATCGCGGCCGCCCCCTTGCCCTCGCTCGCGATGATTCAGGACATCGACGGCCCCGATCGCGGCTTCGGCGCGTTCTGGGGCGAGGTGCAGACGACGATCCACAAGGCGCTGGGCTGCATCGGCACCGTCACCGATGGCTCCGTGCGCGACATCGACATGATGGCGTCGGGGTTCCAGGTGCTGGCCGGCTCGATCATGCCCTCCCACGCCCATGTGCACCTGGTCGACGTCGCCTGCCAGGTGAGCATCGCCGGCATGATCGTCGACCCCGGCGATCTGATCCACGCCGACCGCCATGGCGCCGTGGTGATCCCGCATGCGGTGGCGAAGAAGGTGCCGGCCGCCTGCGATCTCCTGACGCGGAAGGAGGCGGTCATCCTGAAAGCGGCGCGCAAGAAGGGCTTCTCGGTCGAAGAGCTGAAGCAGGCGCTCGCCAAGGCCGACGAGATCCACTAGGAGCGGACGATGGCGGATGCGCGTCTCGATCGGGCAGCTAGGCTCATTGCCGATCAGCGGCTGAAACCGCGGCCGACGGTCAGGCTGCCGCCCGAGCTGGCACCCGCCGATCAAGCCGAGGCTTACGCCATCCAAGCGCGTCTGCGCCGTCTCTTGGGCGAGGCCGGATCGGGCGCGCATGTCGGCTGGAAAATCGGCTCGACCACCGCGGCGATGCGGAAGCTCCTGGGCGTGCCGGCGCCCGCGGCCGGCGCGATCCTGGCCAAGGGCGTGCTCGAGAACCCGGCCGCGCTCGCCCATAGCGGCTTTCGCCGTGTCGGCGTCGAATGCGAAGTGGCGATCAGGCTTGCCCGCGACCTTGTTCCGACCAGCCGTCCCATCGACCGAAGCGACGTGGAGACGGCGGTAGACGTGCTCTACCCCGCGATCGAAATCGTCGACGACCGCTATGGCGACTTCCAGGCCGTGGGCACCAACACCATGATCGCCGACGACTTCTTCCATGCGGCGATCGTGCTGGGTCCGGCGGTCAGCGCCTGGCGCGGGCTCGAGCTCGCCGCCGCCGCCGGTGTCACCCGGGTGAACGGGCTCGAGGTGCAGCGCGGGCGCGGTGCGGATGTGCTGGGCCATCCCTTCAATTCGCTAGCCTGGCTCGCCAATCGCCTGGCCGAGATCGGCGAGCGGCTCACCGCCGGCCAAGTCGTGATGACCGGAAGCCTGACCTTGCCGCATTGGGCGGCAGCCGGCGACAAGGTGGTCATCGCCATCGACGGTTTGGGGGAAGCCAGTATTGCCTTCATCTGAGTTAAGTATTTTAGATCAATGTCTTATCTGGAAAGTGCGGCCGCTAGAATAATTTAGTTTCATTCGTAGCAATTTTTATCTATATACCGCGCATTCGGCACCGACGTTTGGCAGGCGTAGGTTCATGGCGATCATTCCAAAGATTGACTTGGTGAAGCTCACCGACGCGCTCGAAGCGCTGGGAGCCGATCTGCGCACGCTTTTCGAGGCGGTCGACTGGACCATGAGGCGCCTCGACTCCAGGCAATGGATCACGCTCCGTGCGAGGCTGACCGAGTTCGAATCGCTGTCGGTCATGGTCGAGGCGCGCCGCGCCACGCTTGACCGCGAGGCAGCCTCGACCCTCAAACCCTGGCTCGACCGGCTCATCTATGACGTCGCCCATCGGGCGCTTGCCGCCGAGGCGCGGCTCGCCCAGCGCCAGTATGAGCAAGCGGAAATACCGCTGTTCGGCCGCGAGCTATTCAACCAGGCGCTCCGCCGGCTCGACCGGCTGGTGGGTCAGGTCAAGGCGACCAGCCTGGAGCCGGATCAGGACCAGATGATCTTCGAGCGGGTCGAGCGCGAGCGCAAAGGCCTGCTGGATCTGATCCGCCGCTCGCCCGACATTCCCGATTTCAGCATGCCTCCGGCGCGAACGGCGCAGCCCCTGGCCGCATAGCATCGCGTTCCTGCGCCGTGCCGGCCACCGCTGGCATGGGAATCCCGCCTCACTGAATCTGCTGCAGCACCAGGCGCTGAAACGCCTGCACGAAGGCGTCCACGTCCTCGAAGGCTGCCTCGGCCATGACATCGATCACCACCGAGTCGTGGCGGTCGGGCCGGCCGAGGAAGTCGCCTGTGGCGCGATCCACCGCACCGAACTCGACACAGCGCTTCTGGCGCTGGCAGGCGATCTTGAGAAAGCGGTCGATCACCGGCCCGGCCCCGGGCATGATGAACGGGCTCTTCATGAGCTCGATGCCGTCAGGATTGATCTCTTTCAGGTCGACCCGGGTCTCGGCCCGATCGGAACGCCGGTCGCCCGCGCGAAAATCCCCGGTCACGGTAATGACGAGCCGCGTACCTGCCTTGTCGAAGGCAAGCGGCATCGGCGTCACCCGGGGCGCCAGGCGCGTCAGCTCGAGGATGGTGGGATCGAGACCCTGGCCGGATCCGGGCGAAACCAGCGCCTGACCGGCCACGAAGGCGACCCAGAAGAGCGCCCGCCGCGCCCGCCGAAGCGCGGCGGAGACCGTGCAGATCGTTTCCGAATCACGCGGCATTGCGAGACCATCCAACCGCCGGTCACCGGCCGCACGCATCCTGCCACAGCCGGCGTCGGCTGCGCACCGGATCCCGCGTTGGCTACGGCCTCGAGCCTCGTTGCGCCGACACCTCTCCGCGCCGCCGAATCGATCGAAGGGCCGTGCCGCAGAGGCTTAGCGGCTGCAGGCCGCGGACGCCTCCACGCGTGTGCGCCATCGCTGGCGATTGCCGGTATCGGTCGGCCGGGGCGAGCGCCGCAAAAGCCGTAGCCAAGGGTAGGGAATGGTGCGAGATTGCCCGATAGGGCGCGTCATCTGGAGTGCCGATTGGATCAGGACAAGGACGCCGAGCCCGCTGCGGCACCTGCGCCGGCACGGCCTGCTGCTTCTGCCCCGGCGCGGCCGAATGCCGACGAGCATCTGGCAATTCACAATACCTGGGTCGAGCTGCGCGTCGTTCTCGGCAGCTCGAGCATGCCGATCGGCGAGGTCTTGAAGCTCGGCCGCGGCGCGGTGCTGCCGCTCGATCGCATGGTGGGCGAGCCCTTGGACGTGTTCGTCAAAGGCGTCTTGATCGCTCGCGGCGAAGTCACCATCGTCGAGGAGAAGCTCGCAGTGACGCTGACCCGCATGGTCATGTCCATGAGCGATCACTGACGGCTTTGCGGCGTCGACGGCCCTGAGAAAGTCCGATCAGACCACACCCGCGTGACCGAACGGGGCGGTGAGGGCACGTGCTAACCCGGACGTCGGGCGAACGCGAGGGAGAGGCCGAGGCCGCAGAGGATCGCAGCCGCGCCCCGCCGCAAGCGGCGGACGAGGCCCGGCCGGCACGCGAGCCGATCGCGGAACGACGCGGCGGCGAGGACGACGACGACGTCGACGCCGGTGTTCAAGACGACTGAGGTGAGCCCGTAGAGGACGAAGCGGAGCGCCACACCGTCATCGCCCAAACCGACGAACTGCGGAATGAAGGCGAGAAAGAACGCCGCCGTCTTCGGGTTGAGGGCCTCGACCACGATCCCCTCCTTGAAGGCGCGGGTAAAACCGGTGGCGCTGAGCGCGAAGGCAAGGGGTGCCGCCCCGGCCTCGCGCCAGGTTTTGATGCCGAGATAGACAAGATAGAGGGCGCCCAGGAATTTGAAGAGGGCGAAGGCCTCGGCGCTTGCCATGAGCAAGACCGCGACGCCGCAGGCACCGGCAAGCACATGGAAGAGGCCACCGAGGGCGGTGCCGAGGCTGGAGGCGAGGCCCTCCCGGCGCCCCCCGGCCATGCTGCGCGCGGCCACGTAAAAGATGCCGGGACCGGGTGTGAGCGCGATGACCAGCGCTGCCGCCAGAAACAGCCCGACGCCCATCCCGTCAGGCATCGCCCCCATCATTCATCGCCACCCGCGGCCAGCGCGCTGCCGATCCGCTCAGGCTCGAGGATGAGCCGGTCGATTCCGCCTTGGCTCGCATCCGGCCCCTCGAAACCGACGCGGTGGTAGACCCGGTTCACCCACGCAGCCGACTGATCGCAATAGTGCGGGCTGCCCTGGTTGCCCGATTGACCCTGGGGCAGCACGTTCCAGAAGGCGGGCGGCGCGCTCGACATGTCGGCGATGAACCGGCAGGTGGCACCGCCGTCGGATTCGTAGTTGTCGTCGAAATGCGAGTTGCAAACCGTGATCGCCGAACCGCCGGTCGGCGGGCCGAGCCGGTCCAGGAGCAGGCCCAGCTCGCCGTGGCCGGCAAGGTAGTGCTTGAGGCGCAGCACATGCAGGCGGCTGTAGCGCCATTCCGCCATGTCCGGCCCAAGACGCCGGCCGAGATCGTCGATGACGGTCCGCATCGTCTCGGCCAGCGCCGCATCGCGGCCGCCCGGGCCGAACCAGCCCCACTGGTCTTCGTGCAGGAGCTGCATGCCAAGCCCGAAGATGGCGCCGGCCATGGTCGGCGCGAGGTCGGCGGGAAAGCGCTCCCGCGCCACGCGCAGGTTCCAGTGCCGCGTGAACACCTCGAAGAGGAGGGCGGGAACGGAATCGACGCTGATTCGGTGGTTCCAACCGACGAAATGGCGGGCCGCCTCGCCGATCAGCGGATCGGAATGGCGTCCGAGAAGGCTGGCCAGCATCGGCGCCGCGCGACGGGCGCGAAGCGACAGCGTATCGTGCTGCATGTCCTTGAAGGCTTCGATGTCGAAGCTGGGCCGGCCTTCCAGCATCTCGCGGCAGCGCCGCGCCCGTTCGTCGCTGGCCCAGGTGCCGGACAAGGGATAGGGGAAATCGGGCGGTGCGGTCGGATTGTTCGCCGTCGCGATCCAGCCTCGCGGCGGGTTCTTGAGCTGCGGCATGCCCTCCCACGGGGTCGTCCCGATCCATTGCTGACCGGGATCCCAGCCGGCGCGATAGCCGCGCTCGGCGGTGCGGCGCAAGGGAATGTTGCCGGTGCAGTGATAGCCGATATTGCCCTCGACATCGGCGATGACGAGGCAGTTGGAAGGGCACACCCAAGGCTTGAGGGACGCGCGGAACGCGTCGACCGAGTCCGCCCGGTTCATGTCGAGGACCGGCGGTATCCAGGATGCCAGGCAATCGCCGAGCCATTTCAGGCTGATCGGTCCGGTCTTGGCGCCGATGCCGAGAAGCTCGTCGACGATCGGCCCGTTGCGGGAATAGAGCACGGTCTTAACCACTGGAGCGGCACCACGCACCTGGATGGTCTCGGTGACCTTGCGCGCCTTCTCCCACATGCCGTCGAAGAGGAAGCAGCCGGGGTGGCTCGGGTCGGTGCGCTCCTGGTAGAGGTCGCGCTGGGAGCTGCCGGCATTGTTGGTAAGCCCCCAGGCGACCCTCGCATTGCGGCCGATGAGGAATCCCGGAAAGCCGACGAAGTGCACGCCGCCGACATCGAAGCTACCGCCCTTCAAGTGCACCTCGTACCAATGCGAGGTGGTGCGAAAGGCGATGTGCGGATCGCTCGCAAGCAGCGGCTTGCCCGCCTCAGCGAGGCTACCGTCGACGACCCAGTTGTTGCTGCCGACGCCAGAGTCGGGGTCGCCTGCCGTATGGGAGACCGGCCTAACCGGCGCCGGGGCGGCCGGATAGGCGCCGCGCGGCACGATGGTCTCATCGCCCATCTCGCCAAAGAGATAGGCATCGACCAGCGTCGCATCCTTGAGGTGGCGCTTTGCCATCTCCGGCAGCACGATGACGGGAAAGCGGACGGTCAGATAGTAGGAGAACTCCAGGGCGACGGCGACGCTGTCCTCGACCGTCCAGGGCCGTGGCTTGTAGTCGAGCAGCGCGAACTCGATCGGCAAGGCCGCCTGCGCGGCCTCCAAATGCGCATTGATGCCCCAGGCATAGGCTTCGACCAGATGGCGGCTCTCCGCGGGCAGCGCCTTCGCCTGCGCCGCGGCGATGCGGTTGAGGCCGACCACGCGCGCCACGGTGTCGTCGGCAAGGCCGCTCGGGCCCAGGATCTCGGAGACCTGGCCCAAGGCCCGGCGGCGATACCAATCCAGCTGGAACAGCCGATCCTGGGCGACGGCGTAGCCGAGCGCGAAAAATAGATCCGCATCGCTATTGGCGGTGATATGCGCAACCCCCCAGCGGTCACGGGTGATCTCCGCCCGTCCGCCGATCGGGCTGGGGCGGGCTCCGGAAAGAAGCGGCAGTCGGCGGCGCAGCTCCTCCTGCCAGCGCGCATCGAAACGCGCCCGGGTCATTCCGGCGCCGGCGCAGACGTCCGCCACGGCGCGGCCCTGGCCAAGTTGCCGCAGGATCTCGGCTGCAAGTCCCGTCATGGCGCGTTCCATTCCCAATGGTCGTTTGGGGAAGGTTAGGCGAGCCAGGCGCCGCTGTCATGCTTGATGCTAGAGCGGAATCGGCCGCCGGCGAGCATTCGCCTTCGCACCCGGCCCGATCAGCCGGGCGCACTCCCTCATACTTTCGGTTGAGAGCATTTCAAGAGAATGCGAGCTACCGTTCATCCAGCGCCCGGCTTCCACCCCCGGTCGACGGGTGCGGGCGCGCAGCGTGGCTGCGGGCCGCTCCGACACCGCGTCCCGTCCGACCGCTCGCTCGTCGAGCGGATACCGCGGCAGGCACCGTGGGAGGCTAGGTCATGTATTTTCTAGAGCCGATCTTGGACTGGGCCGCGCGGTCGTCGAACCGGATCGCGCATACGATCGAGCGGCAGCTGGCGGCCATCGGCGCATCGTCGGTCACCATCTTCGGCACGGCATGCTTCCTCGTGATCGTCGTCGTCACCCTCATCACCGGCTTCAGGACGCAATTGCCCGACTGGCTCCTTGAGAACGCCACCTGGCTGATGCTTTCCGGAAGACAAAAGGCCGAGCTGACGCTCGACTACCTGTTGCGCTGGGGCCTCGACGACGTCGTGTGGCACCTGCTCGTCGGCGCCGTCCTCTTGGGCGGCGGTCTCTACTCGGCTCTGCTGCTGATGGGGCAGTTCAAGCAATGGGTCAAGGTCCGCGACTGGCAGCGCCAGCTTGCCGCGGGCCGGGCCGTTCCCGTCCCGCGCATCCCGCTCAAGCGATCGCTGAAGATAACGATCCCGGCGCCGGGAGGGCACATGCATCGCTATGAGATGTTCGTCGATCTGGTGCTGGTCAATTACTCGGACGTACAGCCGGTGATCGCCGGCTTCTCGACCCTGCTCCCCGATCTCGCCAACGTCGCCAAGGCGGTCATCCAAGGCTCCTTCACCCAGGTGAGCGGCGAAGACATGGCGCGCGCGCTGAGCCACGCCGCCCGCAGGGTGAGCGACAAGCGCGTCGCCCGCGTCGAGCTGCGCGCGACCGCCTATTCCCTCGTCGACGAGGCCGGCAAGGTCTTGTACACGCAGGCGCCGCAAGACGGCGCCCAGCCCGCCCAGACGCCTCAGGCGGCCGAGGCCGCCTGAGGCCGACGCGACGCCAGCGGACGGCCGCCTCGAAGACGGCTCAGCGGCTTTGCGCGCGGTGCCGCGCCACCACGCGCCGGAGGAGCGGCGCGTAATGCGAGAAGCCGGGCGTGCTGATACCCGCCCGCTTGCCGCCCTCGTCCCACTGCCTCACCCTCACCGCCTCCCGGTGGTGCGGCTGCCGCTCGAAGGCGGCGACCTCATCGGCCGGCATCGGGCCGCCCTGGAGGGCGAGCGAGTGCACCGAGGCCGGCGAGAGCGTGGCGAAATAGCCGGGCTCGACCGCGCAAAGATAGCGCTTGGCCGGCACATGCAGGCGCACGCATTCGCTGACGGAATCGGGGAAGTACGCTCGCAGCACGCGAGCGCCCGCCTCCTCATGGCGGTTGTCGAGGCCGCGATCGGAGGCATCGGCGCCGAACTCGCTGGTGTAGTGGCCGATGTCGTGCAGCAAGGCGGCGGCGACGAGCTCCTCGCCGGCGCCCTCGCGCTCGGCCAAGAGCGCCACCTGCAGCATGTGCTGGGACATGGTGACGGCTTCGCCCAAATAGGAATCGGCACCCCGCCGCTCGAGAATGTCGGCGATGAAGGCGACGATGGTTCCGTGGTCCAATCGCTCAGGCCTCATTCCGCTTTCCCTCGTTCTCCTCTTCGATCGCCGCCAGCGTCGAAAGCAGTCCGTCCTTGTCGGGATAGCATCCCTGCAGCCAGCGGGTGCCGGCGCCCGAAAACCGGGTGCGCGCATGCAAGACGCGGGTGTTGTCGACGATGAACAGCTCTCCCGGGAGGAGCCGGAACCTGACCACGAGCCCCGGATCCTCGATCAGCGCCGTGAAGCGGCGATAGGCCGCATAGTAGCTTGCCATCCGCTCATAGGGGACATCGGTGAAGGCGGCGGCCGAACGGCTGTTGAGGCGAATGGCGATGAGCTCGCCATCAGGCCCGAGCTCGATCATCGGCCGCTTCGCCTCGAGGCGCACACCCGGGCTGCCGGCATATTCAAAGCGGGCGCAATGCTCACACAGCAGCCGGAATCCCTCCGGCCACTCCTCCTGCAAGAGCTCGGCCGCCCTGAAGCCGTCGACGACGATCGACTCTCCGCCCTCGACGTCATTCTCCAGGCAGGCGAGGATCTGCAAAGTCGGCACGGGGTCGCGATAGGGATTGTCGGTATGCGCCTGCAGGCCGAGATTGGTGAAGGCGAGATTGCTCGGATTCACCTCGCTGCGCACCTCGAACCAGCGCCCATAGTTGGTCTCGCGGACATAGCCGAAGAGCTCCGCCACCTCGATCAGCTGGCCGCTCGCCTGCGGCACGCCGGTCATGAGCGCAAAGCCGTAGCGCCTCACATCGCCGAGCCAGCGCCCGAGCGCCTTCCGGCTCGAGCGTACCTCGCCATAGCGGACAGTCGGCAGCTCCGGCTGCAGCCGGGAGTCCCAGCGCGTAAGCCCTGAGGGAGTCCATCCCAGGCGATTGCGCGGGGCTCGATCGTAGATGCGCTGGGCGAGCCAGGACGCGGGGAACTCGACCTCCTTCCGCTCCGGGAGGAATCGGAGGGCGAGATCGGCCGCCGGGGTGATCCGCGCATCGGCAATGGTGGTGCCGGGCGGAATGTCCGAGATGGTGATCAGCCGCTGGCCGTTGCCGGGCGAGCGGGTCTCGGCATCTCGCGCGTTGTCGCGCAGCCAGATCGCGTGAAAGCGCGTGATGCGGCCGTCCTGCCATGCGAGGCGAACGGCCCTGCCGTCCTCGATGATTTCGGCGCCAACGATCCTGACCGCGCCCGCGATCATGGAGACACTCCGCCCCGACACGCGCCCCTTTGCACCTTCATCCCCACAGAGTGCGGACACTCGCGGGGAAACTCAAGCGGCCGCGCGGACGTGCCAGGCATGGAGGGCTCGACTCGTTCGGATCGCGAGCGCGGCGCCGCCGAGGTTATCTTCCTTCAAGAACAAACCTTGCCGAGGAAAGCACGCATCACGGCGTTGAATTGCTCCGGCCTTTGCAGCGGTGCGAAATGGCTCACGCCAGGCAGGAGGATCAATTCCGCTCCGCGAATGCTTCGAGCGAGATATTCGGCATGTTCGGGTTTGATAAACTCATCATGTTCGCTTTGTACGATTGCGACGGGCACATGGATATCAGCCATATCGCGTGCGGAATAGTTGGGTTGCGTCTTCATCATGTGGCCGACCGCCGCGGCAAATGTCTTGAATTGGTCCGGCGTGGCCGACAGCTCAGCATAGTCCTTGGTGTGCCGGCCAAAACACCGGGCGAGGATCGGATTGGGCTGTGCGATTTCCTTTGTGCCGCTGGGGTCCATGTTGCAGCCAAAGAAGAATACACCCGCAATACGTGCCGGGGCTTTCATGGCGAGGATCAAAGCGATGCACGCGCCGTCGCTCCAGCCCACAACTGCTGCTTTTTCTACGTGCAATGCGTCCATCACGGCGAGAACGTCGGATGCCATCAGCTCATACGTAAAAGGCCGCAAGTCGCGCGTGCTGCGGCCGTGGCCGCGGCTATCGATGAGCACGGCGCGATGGCCAGAGCTGACCAGCATTGGAACCTGATAACCCCAATTACCGCTATGGCCGAGGCCACCATGCAGCAAGATCACAGGAGAGCCGGATCCGTATGTCGCGTACCAGATTCGAGCGCCGTCGTGGTCCACGTAGCCTTGATCGCTTGTGGCCGGCAGGGGCGCGGCACCATGCGCTTCGAAATTCTTAAGGTCGTCGTCGTTTGATTCCATATTGATCTGACTCACAGTACACAAGCCTGACGCTCACGCCGCAGCTTGCGCGTCGGCCGGCCAGGGATCAGCCCAGGCGGGAATGCGCATCAGCCCGTCGATCCAGCGCACGATGTTTGGGAATGCCCGCAGCGGCATCTCCGACTCCCGCCAGTAGGTCGCCATCGAGGCCAGTTGAAAGTCGGCGATGGTGAGCCTGTCGCAAGCCACATAGCTCCGTCCCTCTAGATGGCCGTCGAGCACTCCGGCGAACCTCATGAGGTCCGGGACTTTCGGCTTAAGCGACTCGCTGTCCGGCGGCCCTAATCCAAAAGTCGCCTTGACGATGTGCTGGAAGTAGAACGGCGAGATCGCCGGCGACCAGTGGCAGTCATTCCATGAAAGCCAGCGCAATACTTCGACCTGCTCGACCGGATTACGCACCGGCCACATGTCCGAGTCCTCCTTGATGCAGAGATGGGCCATGATTGCCGAAGCCTCCCACAGCACAAGATCGCCATCCACCAGCGTGGGCGCCTTCATATTGGGATTGAGCGCGACGTAGTCCGGCGATTTGAATCCGCCGGCCTTCATGTCCACCTCTACGAACTCGGCCTTCACACCCAGATGCTTGATCAGCGCGAGCACGCGCCGCGGGGCCTGCGCCTTGATCCAATAGACCCGCATATCAGCTCTCCGATGGCGTTTCGTCGCCTGAAAGCGGCATGGCGTGGCTAACCCGCCGCAGTCTGGCCGCGCCGGGGTCGAGGCGATCGGCGCTTGCCTGGCCCGGCAAACAAAAGTTCGAGATAGCGGCGCAGATGGTCGAGACTCTGGGCCGCAATTGCGGCGCTCCCCTTCGCCTTGGCGAGAATGAAGGCACCCTGGATCACTGCCTGCAAGTGCAGAGCCAAACTTTCAGCGGTCCAATCGCCGGTGACGCCATATTTGCGCATCGCCCCGCTGATATCGGCTTCGAGCGTCTTTGCATGTCCGCTGATATTTCTTTCGCACGCGTCTCGAATCTCCGGGTGCGTGCCGTAGGCTTCCTGAATGATGGTCCCGGCGAAGCAGGTGAATTCCGGCAGCTCGCCGGTCAGCATCGCCTTGCGGAAGTCGACATAGGCGAGCAAACGATCCAGCGGGTCGTCCGGGATGTGATAGGGCGCACCGGCGAAGAACCCTCTTGTGAAGTCGTTCCAATGCGCTACCGCAGTCAGAGCAAGATCGTCCTTACTCTTGAAATGGTGGAAGAAACTTCCCTTGGTCAGCCCGGCTTCGGCGCAGACGTCCTCAACCCGCGTCGCGGTGTAGCCCTTGGCGCGGACAACCCTGAGCGTCGCATCCAGGAGTTTGGTTTTCGATTCGTGCTGTGACTGCGCCATTGTTACCATACCCACTGGTCGGTTTTAATATACCGACCAGTGGGTATGAGTCAAGGGCGCTGGGGCTGCGCGCCGAACGGTCAGGCCGGCGCGGGCTTGAGGATCGCGTCGATTCGGGACTTGAGATCGCCCAGCGAAACCGGCTTCACCAGATAGCCGTCGATGTGGTGCTCCTTGGCGAACATCACCGTGTCGCGCTGGGCATCGGCGGTGAGGAACACGACCGGCGTGCGGCGAATGTGCTCGAGCTTCGCCTGGCGCAGCAGCTTGAGGAAGGTACGGCCGTCGACGGGCTGCATGTGAATGTCGCAGAACACCAGATGGGGCTTGGCCCGCATGACCTCGTCCAGTCCTGCCCTGCCTTCGGCGGCTTCCACGACCGAGCGCACGCCGATCTGCCTCAGCATGCCTTTGATGATGCCGCGCGTGTGCGGCTCATCCTCGACGACCAGGATCACGAACTTCTCATAAGGGTTGAAGGCGTCGGTCATGCGTGGCTCCGCGGCGCCGCGACGGCGGCCAAGGTCAAGAGAGCAAGGTCAAGAGAGATAGATGAATGCAACGCCCCATGCCCAGAACCTTCGGCCACCGCCGCGGTTCAGCGATGCGATGCGGGAGTTCCCGCAAACCACGGACCTCGCCGCCCAACGTGCCGCGGGCTCGCGCATTCCATGGTATTCGCCTCCCCAAGTACAACCTCAGGCATTCTAGTCCAATTCGCCACCGGAGGAATGTCCGTTTGCGGAATTCCCCTAATGCTCATGGGGTGGGTCGCGCCTCCGCCAGCTGCCGCAAGGCCAGGGCGGTCGCGGCGTCGGCGGGGAAGAATGCTTCCAGCGCCAGCTCCGACAAGGTGATATCGACGGGCGTGCCGAAGATCGTGGTCGTGCTGAAGAACGACAGGACGCCGCCCTCGACCGCAAGCTGGAACGGGATGACGACGCCGGCGAATTCCCGCCCGTTCATCGGGCGGCTCGGCCGGGTCCCTCGCATCTTGTAGTCGCGAAGCTCGCCCAAGAGCTCCGCCAGCACCCGGTCGGCGCTGAGCTCGACCTGGCGCCTGAGGCGCTCGATGAGATGCTGGCGCCACTCCGCCAGATTGACGATCCTGGGCGCCAACCCCGCTTCGTGCAGGCTCAAGCGCAGTACGTTCACCGGCGGCTGCAGCAGCATGGGATCGACGCCGGCAAGCAGCAACGGCACGATCTTGTTGGCGGCGACCAAGGTCCAGTGCCGGTCGACCGCTAGAGCGGGAAAGGGCTCATGGCCGGCCAGCACCAGGTCGACGGCCTTGCGCGCCTGGGCGAGTGCCGGATCGTCGAGGCGGCGCTCGGGAAACACCGGCGCGAATCCCGCCGCGGCCAGAAGCTGATTGCGGTCGCGCAAGGGAACCTCCAGCCGCTCCGCCAGATGCAGCACCATGTCGCGGCTCGGCTGCGCGCGCCCGGTCTCGAGAAAGCTCAAATGCTTGGTCGAGATCTCCGCCTCCAGTGCCAGGTCGAGCTGGCTCAATCGCCGGCGCTGCCGCCATTCGCGCAAGAGTCCGCCCACCGGTTGCAGCGCGCCGATCATGGTTCGAGGTTAGCCCAAGCGCCAACGCTCATCCAATTACCCTCGAGGTAATCGACTGGCGCCGGTGCCGAAGCGATCATCGCCGCCGTGCATCGCCAGGCGACCGAGGGGTTGGCCCCGATGCCGCGAGCCCCCGTGCTCGAACAATGGGGAGAGATGACATGCGTCTGACCAAGCCTTCGTTCTCGCTTCGCTGGGTTCTCGCCGCCGATGCGGCCAGCAGCGCCGGCGCCGGCCTGTTGCTGATGCTCGCCGCCGAGCCGCTCGGAACCTCGCTCGCGATCCCGACGGACCTGTTTTTCTTCGCCGGCCTCAGCATGCTGCCCTTCGCCGGTCTCGTCCTCTATGTCGCCACCCGTGCGGCGATCGCCCCCAAGGCGGTGTGGGCGATCATCGCCTTCAACGCGCTCTGGGCCCTGGACAGCCTGTTGCTGCCGGCGACCGGCTGGGTCGCGCCGACGAATTTCGGGCTCGCCCTGGTCGTGGCGCAAGGGCTCTGGGTCGCGGTCTTCGCCGAAATCGAATATGTGGCGCTCAGACGCTCGATGACGGAAGCGGCCTGAGCCCGCGCCCGCTCAATCTCCGCACACCCAAGGCCCACCGGAAGAGGCCCTCGCCTCAACCGGTGGGTTTTGCCGCAATCGGCGCCTATGATCGCGGCGATTACCAGCGATCCGAGCATGAGCCCTCGATGCAGACCGACCTCGGCTTCACCTGCGCCTACGGAATTCTCGAGACCGTATCGCCGCTCATTCGCCGGATCGTGGCGAACAATCCCGGCCCCTTCACCTTCCGCGGCACCGGCACCTTTGTCGTGGGCCAGGGCAAGGTCGCGGTCATCGACCCCGGCCCCGATCTGGCGGCTCATGTCGATGCGCTCTTGGCCGCGCTCGCCGGAGAGACCGTCACCCACATCCTGGTGACCCACACGCATCGCGACCACTCGCCGGCCGCCGCCCCGTTCAAGCGCGCGACCGGAGCACCCACGCTCGGTTTCGGTCCGCATGGTCGGGTGGGCGAGACCGGAGAAGCCGGCGCCGATCTCGACTTCAAGCCCGACCGCGTCTTGGCCGACGGCGATGTCGTCGAGGGCGCGGGCTGGCGCCTGCAGGCCTTGCACACGCCAGGCCACGCCTCCAATCATCTCTGCTTCGCCTTGCCTGAGGAACGGGCCTTGTTCTCCGGCGATCAGGTGATGGGCTGGTCGACCACGGTGGTGGCACCCCCCGACGGCAACATGACCGAGTACATGCGCTCGCTCGCCGGGCTCGGCCGCCGCGATGATGCCGTCTATTGGCCGACCCATGGCGGCCCGATCCGGGACCCTCGGGCGCATGTGCGCCGCTTGATCGAGCATCGGCAAGCCCGCCGCCGCGCCATCCTGGCCCAGCTCGGACCGCATCCCGCAACGCCCGCCTCCCTGGTGCCCAGCGTTTATCCGGGCCTGGACCAGGCGCTGGTGGCGGCAGCCGCGCGCTCGCTGACCGCGCACCTGATCGAGCTTGCCGAGGAAGGTTTGGCCGTAAACGAGGGCGGAGCCTGGCGGCTGGCCTAGCAGGTCTACTGAGCAAGCCGCGACGCCGCCTCGGCGCCGAGCGCGGTCTCGGGCGAGCCCGAGACGATGAGCTCGAGGATCTCCTTTTCGCTGGTGCGGGCGACCGAGCGGTCGCCGACATTGACGCCGCGCTTCAGGACCATCACCCGGTCGCCGACCTCGAAGATGTCGGTCAGGCGGTGGGAGATGATGACTTGCGCCACTCCCTGGCGCTTCAGCTCGAGGATGGTCTCCAGGAGATGCTGGGTGGCGACCGCGGACAAATTGGCGGTCGGCTCATCGAAAATGACGACCTTGGGATGGAAGGAGATCGCGCGCGCGATCGCGACCGACTGCTGGCGCCCGCCGGACAGGCTCTCCACCCTCTGATAGACCGAGTTCACATCGACCCTGAGCCGGTTCAGGACCGATTTCGCGTCCCGGTACATGCGGGCGCGGTCGACGAACATCCCCAAGCGCGTCGGCCAGCGGCCGAGGAAGATGTTCTGCCCGACATCCAGGTTCCCGCAAAGCGCGAAGTCTTGGTAGATCATCTCGATGCCGCGCCCGCGGCTTTCGTGCGGGTTCCTGAAGTTGACCGGCGCGCCGTCGATGCCGATCTCGCCTTCGTCTTTCTGATAGGCGCCGGTCAGGATCTTCATGAGCGTCGACTTGCCGGCGGAATTGTCACCGACGAGACCCAGCACCTCGCCCGCAAACAGCGTGAGATCCACGTCCCAGAGCGCGCGCACCGGACCGAAGCTCTTGCGGATGCGGCGCATCGACACGATCGGCGGCGGCGGCGGGGCGGCGGCGTCGTTCACTTGTGTCATCCCGAGACGAGCTTGCGGGACCACGCCAGCCAGCGGCCGACGACGTTGTGCTGCCGGAGCCAGATATCGCCGACGACCGCCGAGATCAGGATCAATCCGATATAGACGTTGAGCCAATGCTGCGGCATGACGAAGGACGTGCCGTCGGGCAGGATGATCTGCAGGGACAGGAGCGAGCGGATCAAGGTGATGACCGCGGCGCCGGCGAGCGAGCCTGCGATCGTTCCATAGCCGCCGAAGATCGAGGCGCCGCCGATGACCGCCGCGGCGATGGCGTCGAGCTCGCGCAGCTGGCCTGCCGATGGATTGAAGCTGCGGTAATAGGCGACGTAGATGATGCCCGCGGCCGCGGCTGCGGCGGCCGATATCACCAGCGAGATGAAGCGCACGCGCTTGGTGTCGATGCCGGCATAGCCGGCGGCGCGCTCGTTGCCGCCGGTCGCGTAGATCATCTGTCCGAAGCTGGTCATGGCCAGCACCAGCGCGGCCAGCGCGGCCACCAGGAGCGCGAAGATCGTCTGCACGCTGACCGCCTTGGTGATCGCCAGCCAGGCGCCGGCCATCGGTGCCAGACCGGCAGCGCCGAGGACGGTGTGGAGGTCGCGGCCGATGAGGATGAAGGTTTCCGGAAATCCCGACAATTGCCGCCCGGCAACGAGCCAGGCGGCAAGGCCGCGGGCGACATAGAACATGCCGAGGCTCGCCACGAAGGAGGGCAGCCCGAAACCGGTGACGAGCCCGCCATTGACGAGGCCCGCGACGACGCCCGCGGCAAACCCGGCGCCGGCGGCGGTCAGCGGGTCGGCGCCCAGCTCCTTCATCAGGAAGGCCGCGGTGGCGCCCGACAGCGCCAGCACCGAGCCGACGGAAAGATCGATGTCGCCGGCAGCCATGACGAAGGTGAGGCCGACCGCGAGCAAAGCCACCTCGGAGAACGCCAGCAGCATGGCGAAGCTGTTGTCGAGCCCGCCCCAGTAATCCGGTCTCAGCCACATGCCCACGCCCCAGAGGCCCACCATCAGCAAGATCGCTGCGGCATCCCGCCGCCGCAGCAAGGCCGCGATGCCTTTGGCCTCGCCGGCGTCCAGCGGCGCCGCCGAGCCCCTGGTCTGCGGGCCGACCAGGGCCACGCCTTCGAACAGGCGCGGCGGTAAGGCTCGCCGCCTGAGATACGCCCAGAACCGCTGCAGAGCCCGACCGCGCAGCAGCCAGGGCTCGATCAGCACCGCGATGATCAGTATGAGTCCGAGAAAGGCGGGCACGGCGCCGGGCGGCAGCTGCGCCAGCGCCGCCACCTGGAGTTTCTCGCCGCCGACGTCGATCTCCCGCATGGTCGGCACGCCTTCGCGGAGCACCTTGTCGATGAGCACCACCAAGGCGGCGCCGAGGCACGAGCCGAGAACCCGGCCGCGGCCGCCGGCGATCGAAGCGCCGCCGACGATCACCGCGGCGATGGCGATGAGCTCCGCCCCCTGGCCGTATTGCGAGGTGATGCCCTTGTCCTGGGCGACGTTCATGAGCCCGGCAAGCACCGCGGCGAGCGAGGAGATGACATAGGAGCCCATGCGGATCCGGCGGGTCGGGATGCCGGCATAGCGCGCCGCCTGCTCATTGCCGCCGGTCGCATAGACGGCCCAGCCGAAGCGCGTGGCGGCGAGGGCGACGGCGCCGAGCGCGGCCACGATGAAGAAGGCGAGGATCTGATTGTTGAAGCCCAGTCCGTTGGTCTCGCCCAGCTGAAAGAACACGGCGAAGTCCTTCGCCTTGGCGCCGTAGGCGATGGTCTGGCCGCCGGTCAGGCCGAGCACGATGCCCCGGCCGATGAACAGCATGGTGAGCGTGGCGATGAAGGCCGGAACCTCGAGCATGGTCACCAGCACGCCGTTGATGAGCCCGACGCCAAGGCCGACGGCAATGCAGACGAGGATCGCCGATCCGGCACCGAGATCGAAATAGGACGGCGCGAACAGGATCGAGAACACGGTGGCGGTCATGCCCAGCGTCGAGCCGACCGAGAGATCAAGCTCCTTGTTGACGATCACGAAGGTCATGCCGACCGCGAGCACGCCGTAGCGGGCGGCATCGCGGAGCACGGCTGAGACCGCGTCCGTGGTGCCGAAGAAGCCGGGATTGATGGCGATGCCCGCCAGGTAGAGGAGCACCATGAAGAGGCTAAGGCCCAGCTCCCAGCCGCCGACGAAGAGACCTTGGCCGCGCATCCGCGCTGCGGGCGCAGCACCGTCCAGGCTCGAGAGCGCGTTCATCCGAAATCCGTGCCGGCGGAGCCGGCGGCGGGCCTAGTGTCCCGCCCCAGAAATTCGTCAGCGAATTTCTGGGACAAGCGGGCCACTAATCATTTGAATCTCGTGTGATTCAGATTCCGAAGTTCGCCGACGAACTTCGGAATCATCACACGAGAGATCGTCTGCCGCCGGCTCGACCGATCCATTCCGCCTCAATTCTCGAAGCGCTTGCCCACCTGGCCCACGGTCTCCTTGGTCACGAGCTGCGCGCGCGTGTCGAGGTTGGCGGCCGCGATATGGCGATCGATTTGCAGATAGAGCTGCATGACCGGCCAAAAGCCCTGCAGGAAGGGCTGCTGGCCGAGCGCGCCCGCAAGCGCCCCCGACTTGAGCTGCTCCTGCTGCTTCGGGCCGAGGTCGAAGCCATAGGCGCAGACCTTGCCGTTCAGCTTCAGCTGTGTCACCGCGTCGCCCAGCGCCGGCGTGGTGAAGCCGTTGGCGGCGAAGGCGCCGACCACGTCCTTGCGGCTCTCGATCAAGCTCACGATCGAGCCGACGATGTTGTCCTTGTCAACGTCGATGCCGATGTTCTGCGGGCCGGCATCGACCTTGAAGTCGGCGAGGCGGTTGGCCGCCTTGAGCCCCTTCAGCACCGCCTGGAAGGCCGCGGTGATGCGGTTGTTGACCTCGACATTGCCCAAGGTCGTGGTGTTGGGAAAGATGATGGAGCCGCTTTTCACATTGTTCTTGATCAGGCACTGCACCAAGGCCTCGCCGCCGATGGCGGCGGCCGAGGCATCCTGGCCGGTGTGGCTGATCTGCGAGCGGTTCAGGATGTTCGGATCGAAGGAGTTTGTGGTCGCCACCGGGACGCCGCGCTCGAACAGCTTCTTGACGATGTCGTCATAGGCGCCCGACTGCGGCGTCGTCATGATGACACCGTCGATGGTCGGATCGTTGATGATCTGGTTCAGGATCTGAATCTCGCGCGGAATGTCGTCGACCGGCGCTTCCGAGCCCAGCATGACGAGCTTGATGCCGACGGCGTCCGCCGCGACCTTGGCGCCGACATAGGTCGGATCGAAGAAGCCGTTGCCCGCGGTATGGGTCACGATGGCGAAGGTGAGCGGCTTGCCGCCTTTCTTGGTCGTGGGGGCTTCCTTGACCGCATCTTCGAAGCTGTAGCCGCCGACGGCCTTGGAGAGCGCGCCGGACTGGGCGTTGGCCGTAGCCGCAGCCAGCGTCATGCCGGCGGCGGCGACGGTGATCCGAATGGACAGCAACATGTCTTCCTCCCTGTGAGCTGTATGCCGATGCTCTTGGCTCAACGAGCGCGGGTATCGAAGCATGTTCCGGCCGAGGCCACCAGCGCGAGGCCCCGGCCGTCACGCGGACGTCATTCTTGTGTCGCTTGCGACACGTTCTGGTTTTGTTCTAGGATGACACGTCTTGCATAGGAGGAGCCGATGACCGGTATGGCGAAGGACACGCGCGCAACCGTCATTCCCGCCATGCGCTATCGCGATGCGCCGGCGGCGATCGAGTTTCTATGCCGCGCCTTCGGCTTCGAAAAGCATCTCGTGGTCCCCGGCGAGAACGGAACCATCGCCCATGCGCAGCTTTCCTTCGGCAACGGCATGGTCATGCTGGGATCGGCGCGGGACGACGAGTATGGCCGCATGGTGAAGCCGCCGCATGAGCAGGGCGGCGCCTCCAGCCACGGCATCTATGTCGTCGTCGCCGACGCCGACCTTCACTATGCCCGAGCCAAGGCGGCGGGAGCCAAGATCGTCCGCGATCTCGTCGATGAGGACTATGGCGGGCGCGACTACACCTGCCGCGATCCCGAAGGGCATGTCTGGACCTTCGGCACCTACGATCCCGGGGCGCATGATTGAAGGAGGCACGTGACTGAGCGAAAGGAGCGCGCCGGTCACGCCGACACGGCCGAGGCCGCCTCGCCCGGCAGCACGCCCACGTAGCGCGCGCGGGGGCGGATGAGCTGCCCCGTCGCGTATTGCTCGATGGCATGCGCGATCCAGCCGACCGAGCGGCCGATCAGAAACAGGCCGAGCGCGGCACCCCGGGGCAAGCCGAGAGCGGAGGCGACCGCAGCACCGGCGAAATCGACGTTGGGCGGCTTCGCCACGTAGCGCGCAACCACGCCGCGCAGCCGATTGACGCGCTGGACGCGTGGGCCTTGCGGGCCCACGGCGAGCGCGTCCAGCACCGCCTTCGCCCTGGGATCGCCCGCGGGATAGAGAGGATGGCCGAAGCCCGGCACGCTTTCGCCGCGGCGCAGGCGCTCGGCCAAGGCCGCTCCGGGATCCGGGCTCCGGATGAGCTCGGCAATGAGCGCCTCGGCGCTGGCCGTGGCCCCGCCATGGCGGGGACCGGAAAGCGCGCCCAAGGCGGCGATCACCACCGCGTAGGGCGTGGCGCCGGCGGAGGCGACTGAGCGCGCCACATAGGTTGAGACATTGAGCTCGTGATCGGCGATCAGCACGAGAAAGCGCCGCACCAGATCGGCGCCGCTTCGATCGAGCTTCCAGGCGCCGGCCAGGGCCAGATGCGCCGGCACCTCCCCAGCGATCTCCCCGGGGAGGGCCTGGGAGGGGGTGATCCTCACCCCCTCCCGAAATCCACCCCCTGAGATCGCCGCCACCAACGCGCTCAGCAGGCGCGCGCCGGTCTGGATCACCGCCCCGGCCTCGGTATCGACTGCCTTGAGATCGCTCTCCGCCAACCGGACCAGCATCGCCCGGGCGCGTTCGATGGGTGCGCTCGCCGGCGGCAGGCCCCGCAGCATCTTCGCCATGCCCGGGGGCAGCGCGACCTTGGCGAAGGGATCCGACCCGCTGCCCACGCCCCAAAGCAGCCGCGCGATCCCTTCGAGGTCGGCGGTTGCGGCCAACTTTGTCGCATCCAGGCCGCGATAGTAATAGCGCCCGTCCTCGACCAGGCAGAGTGCGGAATCCAAGACCGGCAGATCGGCATCGAAGGGCCTGAGCGCCAGGCTCTGGGCGCGCCCGGTGTGGCGCAGCCGCTTCAAGCGCTCGACCTCGTCCGCCCGGTAGCGCCGCTCGCGGCTGCCCGGGGTCAGGGAGGACTGGATCAAGCCGCGGCTGACATAGGCATAGAGCGTCGCCGGCTTCACCCCCAGCCTGCGGCAGGCCTCGCGCGCGTTGATCAGCATCTCCCGCCTCCAATATTGATCAATATAATCAATATTGACACACCGGACCGGCCGCCGTCTAGTTTCGATGATCCGAAGGACGCCGCCGATGCAAGACGCGATCAGCCCCCCGCGAACCGCCGAGATCGCCGATCCCAGCACGGGAACGACCGCGCGGCTCCCCGTGCTGGAGCCGAGAATGGGGCCGGCGATGTTGGATCTCCGCCGGCAGCAAGGCTCCGCCCGGCACTACAGCTTCGATCCCGGCCTGACGATGACCGGGATCTGCCGCTCCTCCATCACCTATGTGGATGGCGAGAAGGGGCTCCTGCTTTACCGGGGCTATCCCATCGATGCGCTCGTCGCCAACGCGGATCATCTCGAAGTCGCCTGGCTTCTCCTCAACGGCGAGCTGCCGACGCCCGAGCAGAAAGAACGCTTCGCGAGCGACATCACCCACCACACCATGGTGCACGAGCAGCTGCACGCCATCTATCGCGGCTTCCGCCGCGATGCGCATCCGATGGCGGTCATGTGCGGAGTGGTCGGCGCCCTGTCGGCCTTCTATCACGACGGTCTCGACATCTTCGATCCGGGCAGTCGCAAGATCGCCGCGCACCGGCTCATCGCCAAGATGCCGACCATCGCCGCCATGGCGCACAAATACGCTATCGGCCAGCCTTTCATCTATCCCAGGAACGATCTGGGCTATGCCGAGAACTTCCTCAACATGCTGTTCGCGGTGCCCTGCGAGACCTACCATGTGCCGCCGGCGGCGGCGCGGGCCATCAACGCCTTCCTCATCATCCAGGCCGATCACGAGCAGAACGCCTCCACCTCGATCGTGCGCGCCGTCGGCTCCAGCCGCGCCAATCCCTATGCCTGCATCGCCGCCGGCATAGCCTCGCTCTGGGGCCCGCTCCACGGCGGCGCCAATGAGGGAGTCCTCGCGACCCTCGAAGAGATCGGCAGCGTCGAGCGCATCCCCGAGATCCTCAGGCGCGCCAAGGACAAGAACGATCCCTATCGGCTGATGGGATTCGGCCACCGGGTCTACAAGAGCTATGACCCGCGCGCCAAGGTGCTCAGGCAATTCTGCTACGAGGTGCTCGACGCCTATGACAAGCGCGAGGATCCCTTCTTCAAGCTCGCCATGGAGCTGGAACGCATCGCGCTCGAGGACGAGTATTTCGTCGAGCGCAAGCTCTATCCCAATGTCGATTTCTATTCCGGCATCATCCTCCGGACCATCGGGCTGCCGACGGCGATGTTCACGCCCTTGTTCGCGGTCGCCCGCACGGTGGGCTGGATCGCCCATTGGATCGAGATGATCACCGATCCCGACAGCAAGATCGTGCGCCCGCGCCAGCTCTATATGGGCGAAGCCGAGCGCGCTTTCGTTCCCCCGGACGCCCGAACCCGGCACCAGCCGAAGGTGGGGTGACCTGCGCTCATCGGCGGCAGCCGGGGCCGACCTAGTTCTTCGTCATGTTCCGGAACACCGGCAGCGCCATCAGCCCGACGCCATCGAGAGTCTTCCGCCAGGCGAAGGGCGCGTCGAACTGGCCGCTCGGCACATAGACCACCACTTCCCAGAGCCGGCGGTGGAGGGCCTCCAGCGCCGCCTTCCCAGTGCTTGCATCCTTGGCCGCGAGATACTCGGTCTTCAGGCGCATGGCCTCGCGGTCGCAAGGCCAGCCGGCGACGTTCTTCGCCTCGCAATTGGTGTCGGCGAAGATGTTGGTCAGCGGATGGTGCATGACGCCGCCGGTGGAATATGTGGCGAAGATGCTCCAGCTGCCGGAGTCGGGCGGGTATTTGTTGATCATCGTCGTCAGCACGCCCCAGGCCATCATCTGCAGTTCGACGCTGAAGCCGACCTCCTTCATGCGCTGGGTCAAGACCTCGACCATGCCGCCGATCGGCGCCAGCTCCTTGGTGCCGAGGATCACCACCTTCTCGCCCTTGTAGCCGGATTCCGCCAGCATCCGCTTCGCCCGGGCGAGATCAGGCTTGGCGTAGAGCTCGGAGCCGGCGAGCGTCGCGTTGGGCGAGCCGCAGACGAAATAGGAAAGGCAGGTCGAATACCAGGCGGGATCGCCGACCGCCGCGGCCATGAACTCGCCCTGATCGACCAGCGCCGCCACCACCCGGCGAATGCGGACATCCTGGAAGGGCGGCTCGATCTGGTTCATGCGGATATTGCCGACATAGGGTAGCGGCACCAGCTTGCCGATGACGATGTCCTTGTTCTTGGCCAAGGTCGGCAGCTGATCCAGGGCGACGGTGTCCCAGAAATCCACCTCGCCGGCGCCGAGCGCGGCCGCCACCGTCGCCGGGTCGGGAATGATGATCCACTCCACCCGGTCCACCTGGACGATTCGGGCGCCGGCGAGCCCGTCCGTCGGCTCGCTCCGCGGCTGATAGCCGGGGTTGCGGAGATAAACCACCTTGGCGCCGGGGACCCATTCGCCGCGCGCGAAGCTGAACGGCCCCGAGCCGACGATCTCGCTCACCTGGGTGTTGGCATCGGTCAGCGCGTCCTTCTCGCGCATGATCTGCGGCAACAGCGCGCCGACCGCGCCAAGCGTGAACTCGACGAAGCCATAAGGCTCGGTCAGCTTCACGCGGAAGGTGCTTTCGCTGACGACTTCGAAGCCGGCGATGACGCGGTTGAGCCTTGTGCCCAAGGTGTCGCGGGCCATCCAGCGCTTCAAGGACTGGATCACGTCCTGGGAGCGGACCGGCGATCCGTCATGGAAGCTCATGCCCGGGCGTAGCGTGAAGGTGTAGGTGAGGCGGTCGGCGGAGACGATCATCGACTCGGCCGCCATCGGCTTCACCGCGAGCTTCGAGTCCCAGGTGAGCAGCGTCTCGTAGACGAGCGCGCCATGCATCTTGGTGATGAGCGGTGTGGCCAGATGCGGGTCCAGCACGCGGAGATCGGCGTGCGGCACCACCTTGATCACCTTGGTGTCGGCGCTTGTCTCGCCCATCGCCGTCATCAGGGCGAGGAGAGCGACGCCGCCAACGACTGCCGATTTCAGCTGCATGGGACGCCTCCCCCAAGCGATGTCGTCATTCGTGCGGGCGACGGACACTAGCATGGCCTCGGTCTTGCCGATCTGCAGCGCCCTTCACCACAACCGGTCGGAGGCGATGGCGGCTCCCTCGGCCAATGAATTGAGCTTGGCGTAGACCACGTCGGGATCGACGCGGCCGACGCCGGCGAAGGTGGAAAAGCCGCAATCGGTCCCGGCCAACACCCGCTCGCGGCCGACGATCTCGGCGAAGCGGCAGATCCGTTCCGCCACCAGCTTCGGGTGCTCGACGTAGTTGGTGCAGGAGTCGATGAGCCCCGGCATCAACACCTTGTCGTCCGGCAGCTTCATTTCCTTGAACACCGCCCATTCATGGGCATGGCGGGGATTGGCCGCTTCGAAGGAGAGGATTTGCACGCGGGCCTTCAGCACGATCGGCAGGATGCGGTCGAGATCGATGTCGCAATGATGCGGCCCCTCGTAGTTGCCCCAGCAGACATGCAGCCGGACCTGGGATGGCGGCACGTTGCGCAAGGCGTGGTTGAGGGCCTCGACATGAAGCTCGGCATGGCGGAGGAACTCATCCTCGCTGTCGGACTTGAACATCATGTGGCGGCCGACGGCCAGATCCGGCGAGTCGATCTGCAGCACCAGGCCTGCCTGGTGGATCTCCTCATATTCCGCCTGCATGGCATCGGCGAGTGCGGCCAAATAGGCCTCGTGGGTCGGATAGTGGTCGTTGGGCTGGAACATCGCGATGACGCCGGGCGAGGCCGCATTCATGAAGCCCTCGACAACGCGCTCACGTCCGAGCGCTGCCTGCAGGTTTGCGATGTCCGCGCGCACCGGGGCGAGGTCCTTCATCCGGATCGGCCCGGTGCAGCGCGGCCGGCGGTAAAGGGGACCGCCGCCTCTGAGGGCGCGCTCCGCATAGCCGGGGAAGGCTTCGAGATCGGCGGGAATGCGTCGCGGGCTGTCTCCCTCGAAGCCGGTCAGCCGATCCTTGATGTAGGTGGCGTAGCTGATCTTGCTCATCTCGCCATCGCTGACCACGTCGACGCCGGAGCCGGCCTGGCGCTTGACCACATCGGCGACGGCTTCGGAGATGGTCTTCTCGTAGGCGGCCGAATCGACGGCACGGCCGGCCTCCTTGGCGAAGACGAGATCGCAGACCGCCTCTGAGCGCGGCAAGCTGCCGACATGGGTGGTAAGGATGCGATCGGTCGATAGCTTCATGGCGATGACGGTCCGCATGGGCGCCCGGGTGCAGGCATCACGCCCGGTTTACCCCTGCTCCTCCCCCGGTTGCGCCGGACAAGGTGCGCCCGGGGAGGAGCCGGATCAAGAATGGGCTCCCCCAATGCTCGACCCCGAACGCCGCTTCCCCGGCCAGAATCCTTGAGTACTCTCGCCGTAGATCTTAGTATGACAGTGTCATATTAGGATGACCCGCATAGGAACGCATTCGATGCCCCGTTCGAGCCGACCGATCACCGTCACGCTGGGCGATCTTCAACGACGTGTCGAGGCACGGGTGAAGTCGGGCGCCTATGCCTCGGCCAGCGAGGTCATTCGGGCGGCGGTCCGCGCGCTTGATCGTGAAGAGGCCGCCGTCACCGACTGGCTAAGGCAACGCGTGGACGAGGCGCTCGACGACGCGCGGCCCAGCATTCCGGCGCGCGAGGTGTTCAAGCGGCTTCGCGATCATCATGGCCGGCAAACGAAGACCCAGCGGCAAAAGGCTTAAGGTCGGTTTTCGGCCGCAGGCGGAATCCGATTTATTCGGTCTATACGAGTATATCGCCAACGAAGCGGGCCTCGCCGTGGCGGGGGCCTATATCGAGCGCATCGAGAAGGCGTGTTTGGCGCTCGAAATCTTCCCGCTCCGGGGTACGGCGCGGGACGACATTCGTCCTGGGTTGCGGACGATGGGGTTCGAGCGCCGAGCAACGATCGTGTTCCGTGTATCGACGGAAGACGTGACCATCGTCCGCATTTTCTATGGCGGACAGGACTTCGAACGCGCCCTAAAGCACCCGAGCGACGAGTGACTTGGCGGCCTCAGCGGCGCTTCACCGCCAACGTGATCCCGCCTACTCGGCGGCGACCTTGGAAGCCTCGGCGAACTGCGCGACCCAGCGCTTGCGGCGCTTCAGATTGTCCCGGTACATCGTCTCGAATTCCGCCGGCGGGAAGGAGTGGGTGGAGGCGCGCTTGACCAAGGTTTCGCCCCAGGCCTTGAGCCGCGGGAATTTATCGATGTGGCCGAGCTGCTTCAGCCGCTCGAGGAAGAAGTGGCGCTGCAGGAACGGCGCATAGGCGGCATCAACCAGCGAGTATTGGGCGCCGTTGAACAAGGGTCCGCTGCCCCGGCTCTCCAGCGCCTTCTCCAGCCGCTCGAACGGCACCGGGATCTTCTCCGCGGCCTTGTCGTAGTCGGCCTCGCTTTCGGCGTAGGCGATGCCGCTCACCGCCTCGGCGAAGCTGGGCACGTAGTCGGTCCAGGCGCGGTTGACGGCGCGCTCGACCGGATCGTCAGGATGCAGCCGGGGCTGGGTCGTCTCGTCCAGGTACTCGGCAATGGCGTTCGATTCGAATAGCGAGATCCGGTCGTCGATGCGCAGCACCGGCACCTTCTTATGGGGCGAGATGGCGAGGAACCAATCCGGCCGGTTGTCGGGGTCGATGTGGCGGAACTCGAAGGCGACTTTCTTCTCCCGGAGCACGATCGCGGCCCGCTGCACCCAGGGGCAGGTTTTGAAGCTGACAAGCAGATACGTCGCCATGGCGGCCTCCTCGCGCTAATCTAGGCAGAATTGGCGTGCCGCATTGAGCGGAGCGGACGGGCGGATTGTCAAGCGCTCGGCCGTCTGCCCCTGCGGCACACCCTTGGGGATGGGGGATCACACCGTGGACATGAGCGTGGCGATCGGGCTTCGCTCGCGGCCGTTGCAGCCATGACTCCGGCGCGGCTTCTCGACCGGATGGGCGGTGCCTTCGGCCGGGGTTGGCGCGGCATGGAGAAGCGGCTGCCGGCGATCGGCCTTTGGGTCCTGATCGTCGCCGGCGTCGGCGTCTACGTCTTCGCGGTGATTTTGGCCGGTCTTGCCGTGTTCCGCGACTACCTTCCGGATTGGCTGACGGAGGAGATCCGCATCTGGCTCTTCGCCGGCAACAAGAATGTCGAGCTGAGCCTGGGGCTGCTGGCCGAATGGGGCCTCGTCGATCTCTTGAAGAACTCCGTGTTCGGGGCGCTCATCTTCGCGGTTGCGGTGGTCGGCCTCTTGATCCTGCTCAACTTGGTCATGCTGTGGGCGAAGCGACGCAAGCAAGCCCGGATCCAAGAGGCGGCCAAGGCCCGGCAGATGCCGAAAATCCGCCTGAAGAACCCCGTCATCGTGATGATCGACGAAGCCGGGCTCACGACGAAGCATCGCTACAGCCTGCATATAAGCTTGGTCGTGCGTAAGGCCCGGGACGTGGAGGCGGTGGTGGAGACGGTCGCGACCTTGCGGCCGTTCCTCACCGCGGCGGCGGAAGCGGTGATCCGCTCGTCCTATGCCCGGGTCGACCCCGAAAGGATGGCGGAGGCCTTGACCCGGGCCGCCATCGAGGCGACGGCCCAGGCGGTGGACCACATCGAGCTCATCGATTTGACCCATATCGAGATCGACAAGGCCACCGGTGAGATCGTCTCCGGCAAGGGTGCCGCCGGACGCGCCGCCAAGCAGCAGTCGGTAAAGCCGGAGGCCGCCGCCGCCGCCAAAGAGCCGCAGGACCGCCGCGATACGCTGACCCAGCAGCTCGACCGCTTGGCCGCCGCCAAGGCGGCCAAGGCCGCGGCCGCCGACAAGGCAGCGGGGTTCCGGACCACCTTGCTGCCGCCGAGCGAGATCGGCGGCGCTGCCGTCCCCAGCGCCGCCGTCGCCGGCCCGAAGGAACCGTCGCGCAAACCGGCACCGGCGAGAAAGACGGAGTTGGAGCCGGGGGCGGCACTCGCCCGTCTTCTGCCGACCGACCCAGAAGCGTCGACGCCCGCCGCCGGCCCTGACGCCGCTCCCGCCGCCTCGCCGGCGACTGACTCGCCCGCGGCCGGAGCGACGCCGGAGCCGGCCCCGGCCGACCCGCCCGCCGAGGAGCAAACCCCCGAGGCCGCCGCCGGCATCGACATCCGCAAGGTCAAGGCGATGATGTCGGGCCTGCGCTCCGATAGGACCTGATCGGACACCAGACCGCCCGCGGCGGATCGAGCGAACGTCCTAAGCCAGCGCCGCCGGGCGTTGGCTGGAGCGGGCCCCAAGCGCCAGGACCGCGGCCAGGAGGCAAGCCGCACCCGCAAGATAGAAGGCGGGGAGATAGGTCTCGAGCAGTGTGCGCGACAGCCCGGCACCGAAGGCGGCGGTCGCCGCTCCCAGCTGGTGGGCGGTGAACACCCAGCCAAAGACGATGCCGGCCCGCTCGCGGCCGAAGACAGTGGCGGCGATCTTGACGGTCGGCGGCACGGTCGCGATCCAGTCGAGCCCATAGAAGACCGCGAACAGCGACAGGCCGTAGAGGCTGAACGAAGACGACGGCAGGTAGAGGAGCGACAAGCCGCGGAGCCCGTAATACCAGAACAGCAGTTTGCGGGGGTCGACCCGGTCGGAGAGCCAGCCCGAGCCGATGGTGCCGATGATGTCGAAGATCCCCATCGCCGCCAGCACCGTGGCGCCGGCCACCGGCGCCAAGCCGAAATCGGCGCAGAGCGGGATGAAATGCGTTTGGATGAGGCCGTTGGTCGAGAGCCCGCAGATGAAGAAGGTGGCGAACAGAATCCAGAAGACGGGACTGGCCGAGGCTTCCGCCAGCACCTGGAAGGCCCGCCGGATGGCGGCCTGGGGCGGGGCTGAGGGCGGCGGCGGCGCCGGGCCCGTGTCCCCGAAGGCCGCCAGGCCGACATCCGAGGGTCGGTCGCGGAGGAAGAGGACGACCAAGAGGGCCGCCAGCATGAGCGCGCCCAAGGGCGGCACCAGCGCGGCGCGCCAGCCGACCGAGGCGGCGAGCGAGGCGGCGAGCGGCAGGAAGACCAGCTGGCCGGTCGCCGAGCTCGCGGTCAGGAGGCCGATGACCAGCCCGCGGCGCTGGCTGAACCAGCGGTTCGACACGATGGCCGAGAGCACCAGTGCGATCATGCCGGTGCCGATGCCGACAATGAGGCCCCAGGCAAGAACGAGATGCCAGACCCGCGTCATCACCAAGGCGCCGGCGAGGCCGACGACGATCAGCACGACCGCCGCCACCACCACCCGGCGCACGCCATAGCGCTCGATGAGTGCGGCTGCGAACGGCGCCATCAGCCCGAACAGCAAGAGCCGCAAGGCGAGCGCGCTGGAGATTTCCGCCGTGTCCCAGCCGAATTCCTGGGTGAGCGGCAGGATGAGCGCGCCGGGGATGCCGACCGCCCCCGCCGTCGTCAGCGTGGTCAAGAAGGTGACGGCGACGACGACCCAGGCATAGTGGACGTCGTGGCCGGCGAGCAGGGCAGCGAAGCGCCGGGCAAGCATGACGATGCCTTTCTAGTGGCGATCGGGGACGATCGGGAAAGTGCTGTCCGGCGGCCGTTCCTGCCGCAATCCGATTGCCGGAGGGAGCCGCTTCCTGTATTTAATGATGACGTGCATCATCGTTGCAATGATGACCATCGTCATCATTGCTGTCAAGAGCGGGTTTTGCCAAGGAGGGCGGCGACTTGCGCATCACCAGAGAAGAGGCGGCCGGCAACCGGGTGCGGATCGTCGAGGCGGCGGCGCAGCTCTTCAACGAGAAGGGTTTCGACGGGGTCGGCGTCGCCGATCTCATGAATGAAGCGGGCTTGACCCATGGCGGCTTCTACAACCACTTCGCCTCCAAGGAGGAGCTGGAAGCGGCCGCCTGCGACCTCGTCTTCGATAAGGCGGTCGCCGCACTCCTCCGCAATGTCGCCGACAAACCCGACCCGGAACGCCGGGCGGCGTTCGCCGACTATGTCCGGCGCTACCTATCGGAGAAAAACCGCGATGCCGCCGTGGTCTGCCCGATGGTGGCGCTCAGCAACGATGCCGTGCGCCAGGGACCGGCCATCCGCCAGCGCTTCGCCGAAGGTGTCAGGCGCTACTTGGATGCGCTCGGCCGAGCGATCCGGCCGCCGGGACGGATGGCCGCGCGCGAGAAGCAGCAGGTGCGCGCCCAATCGATCGCCGCGCTCGCCATGCTGGTCGGCGGCCTCCTCCTGGCCCGCGGTGTCAAGGAAGCCGACCTGACACTCTCGGACGAGATCCTGGAGACGCTGCGGTCCAAGCTCAAGGACGGACCCTCGGCACCGCCGGGCGGCTGAGGCGCCGAACCGCCGTCGGCCCTAGCCGCCAAGAAAGCTTCGTATCTCGTGCAGAAAGCACGAAAAGGCCGGCTCGCTTTCGAGGATCAAGTGGTTGCGGCTCTGCAAGGTGACGAAGCGGGCGCCGGGGATGCCGGCGGCGAGCCGGCGGCCCTGCTCGAAGGGGACGCAGGCGTCGTCGCGCGCATGCATCACCAGGGTCGGACTCGTCACCTTCGACAAGAGGCCCGTAACGTCGATATCGCCGCACGCCTGTTGGTTCCTGACGGCATCCGCAGGCGAGGTCGATATCCGTTGCAGCTCGTTGAACCAGTCGGCTTGCTCCTTGGTGCCGCCGGGAATGAACTCGGAGGTGAAGAGCTGGCGGAAGGTGGCGTGCTCCTGGCCCCAGCCGACGCGGATCAAGGTCAGCATGGCGGCGTATTGCTCGCTCTCGAGCGCGGTTCGCGATCGCTTGTTCCAGCCTTCCGCATAGCCGCCGTAAAGGATGAGGTGTCTCACCCGGTCGGGATGCCGGACGGCGTAGGCAACCGACACGGCGCAGCCTTGCGATATGCCGAAGAGAGAGAATTCCTCCAGGCCCGCCGCGTCGACGACCGCCTCCAGATCGGTGACGAACGCCTCGAGACTCACCTCGATCTCGCGATCGGAAAGCCCATTGCCTCGCGCATCGTAGCGCACCAGGGTGTGGTCCCGGGAGAGCTCGCGATAGAGATGCCGCCAGATCGGGCTCTGCAGGTCATATTCGAGATGGGTCAGCCAGTTGCCGGTCTTGACCAAGGGCGGACCCGCTCCGATCTGCGAATAGGCAAGCCTCACGCCGTCCGTGGTTCGGCAGAAGCGAATCTCCTGCGCGCCGCTGGGCAATTCGGGGTCTCGACCGGCAGGCGACCCCATCGCAGTCGGCGCCGGTGGCGGCGCCTCGTTCGGCACGGCCGGCATCGGCTCCGACGCAGCTAGCTCCGCTGCGAAGCGGAAGCCGCGTCCATGCACGGTGCGGATGAGGCGTTGGTGCTCCCCATCGTCGCCGATCGCTCGCCGCGCCGACTTGATGCGGCTCGATAGCGCGGCATCGGATACGATCCGACCACGCCAGACCTGCTCGATGAGCTCGTCCTTGGTGATCAGGCGACCGGGATGCTGCGCCAGATAGGCCAGCAGATCGAAGACCTGCGGCTCGATCGGCTGCGATTGGCCGTTGCGCCGCAGCTCGTAGGCTTCGAGGTCCAGCTCGCAGGTCCCGAAACAGATGCGGGGCGCCGACGACCCGGGCCCCTTCGGCGTCGAGCTGGCCATCGGTGCAATCTTCCACAAGCGCTACCGAATGACAATCGGAGGCAAAATAACTCGCTATCTCCATGATTTCTCCAGGAGCTCTGCAAGCAAGCCGGCGCGCTTGCGGCCTAGCCTCATCGCTGCCGCCCCACGGGCGGACCAACGAAGGAGGCCCAAGCATGCAGCACGGTTACAGCTACGCGGCGACGCTCGCTGCGTCCCAGCGCATCAATTGGCGCATCGAGGACATCATCGGCGGCGACAAGCGGCTCAGCTTCGGCAATCCGTTCCTGCCGGAGTCGCTGGCGCGCATCGCGCCCATCGCCTTCCTCGGCGAAGACGAGAAGGTGGTCCTGAACCAGATCCGGGGCAATGGCTATCTCTACATCTTCGGGCTGGTCGAGGAGTTCATCCTGCCGTTCGTCCTCGACCATACGCGCCCGCGGCTCGCGGGCGACGACATGCGCACCCGCGCCTTTCTGCAGTTCGCCGGCGAGGAGGCAAAGCATATCGATCTGTTCAAGCGGTTCCGGTCCGAGTTCGAGGCCGGCTTCGGCACCATGTGCAAGGTGATCGGGCCGCCCGACGCGATCGCCAAGGCGGTGCTCGCCCACCACCCGCTATCGGTCGCATTGCTGACCCTGCACATCGAATGGATGACCCAGCGGCACTATGTCGACAGCGTGAAGGACGACACGGCGCTGGACGCGCAATTCAAGAGCCTGCTCAAGCACCATTGGATGGAGGAGGCGCAGCACACCAAGCTCGACACTCTGATGGTGGAGGAGCTGGCCGGCCATTGCTCGAAGGAGGAGATCGCGAAGGCGGTCGACGGCTATCTCGAGATCGGCGGCATGATCGATGGCGGCCTCAAGCAGCAGGTCGCTTTCGATCTCGAAGCCTTCACCGAGGCAACCGGCCGGCTGTTGAGCGAGGCGGAGCGCGAGGAGCTAACCCAGCAGCAACACCAGGCGCAGCGCTGGACGTTCATCGGGTCGGGCATGAGCCATCCGAACTATCTCGGAACCGTCCGCGCGCTCAGCCCGGAAAGCGGCGCCAAACTGCAGCAGATCGCGCCGGGCTTCTGCTGAGGCGGAAAGCCGGCGGACGGGACGGTCTTCAACCCGAACGATGCGGATCGGCGCGGCGCTCGACCCCAACCCGGTCAAAGCGCCGCGCCGGTTCACATCGAAAGTCTGCCGGCGACGGCCCCGGGCCCGATCGGTGACGTAGGACGCCGTATCGGACCCCCGATCGTATTTCAGCGTCATCGGGTTGATCGTGCCGAGATCGAGGCCGCGGTGCGTCGATTTGCTGTCGTCATCCGCCGGCGCTTCGCCGAAGGGGTGCGGCGCTACTTCGATGCCCTCGGCCAGGCGATCCGGCCATCGGGGCGCCAGCTATCGGGACGGACGGCGTCGCGCGCGAAGAAACGGGCGCGCGGCGTCAAGGAAGCCGACCTGGCGCTCTCCGAGGAGATCCTGGAGACGCTGCGGTCCAAGCTCAAGGACGGGCCCTCGGCACGACCGGGCGGCTGAAGCGCCCAGAATCCCAGCCCGCCGGCCACGCGACGGCTGGATCAAAGTCCGACCATGAACTAACATTCCGCCCGGACCTCCCGATGGAGGCCGATCGAGCTCCCTCCCTGCAGGCGATGACAGCCCGTGGGCTGCGCCTGACGCCCCGAATGCCGTTCTCCAACCGCAATCCCAAACATCGGCAGGAAACAGATGTCGACGCAAATCCATTTGACTGATTCCGGACGCCTCGAGGCCCTGAAATGGCGCTGCATCGGGCCCCCCCGAGGCGGCCGCGTGGTGGCGGTCGCCGGCGATCCAAGCGATGCCATGGTGTTCTATTTCGGCGCCTGTGCCGGCGGCGTGTGGAAGACCGTCGATGGCGGCGTCTATTGGCGGTGCGTCTCCGACGGGTATTTCACCAGCGCCACGATCGGTGCCATCGCGGTTGCCCGATCGGATGCGAACGTCATCTACGCCGGCACCGGCGAGACCACGATCCGTCTCGATGTTTCCTACGGCGATGGTGTGTACAAGTCGGCCGATGCGGGGCGAACCTGGTCCCATGTCGGCCTCAAGGAAACCCGGCACATCGGCAAGATCTGCGTCCACCCCAATGATCCGGATCTAGTCTATGTGGCGGCCTTGGGCGACGCCTTCGGGGCCAATGAGGAGCGTGGCGTGTTTCGCTCCAAGGACGGCGGCAAGACCTGGGAAAAGGTGCTGTATCGAAGCCCCGATGCCGGCGCCGTCGACATTGCCATGGATCCGAACAATCCCAGGATTCTGTTCGCCGCCTTTTGGCAGGCTCGGCGCAGCTTCTGGAACCTGAACAGCGGCGGCCCCGGAAGCGGCCTGTTCCGGTCGTTCGACGGCGGCGATAGCTGGGAAGAGATCTCCGGACGCTACGGCTTGCCCACGGGCCTTCTCGGCAAGCTCGGCGTTGCCGTTTCGCCGGCGCAGTCGGGCCGCGTCTATGCGCTGATCGAGGCGGAAGGCGAGAAGACCGGTTTGTACCGAACCAACGACTACGGCGACAATTGGGTCCAAATCTCGCCCAATCGCGATCTCATGCACCGGCCCTGGTACTACACCCATGTGTTCGCGGATCCCGGGCAAGCCGATACGGTCTATGTGACCAATTATCAGATGTGGAAGTCGACCGACGGCGGGGCGAGCTTCTTCGAGGTGACGACGCCGCACGGCGACAATCACGATCTCTGGATCGATCCTGCCGATCCGAAGCGGATGATCGAGGGCAATGACGGCGGCGCCTGCGTGTCCTTCAACGGCGGCCGCAGCTGGTCGTCGATCTACAACCAGAAGACCGCTCAATTCTATCGGATGGACATCGACAATCAGCATCCCTACCGGGTCTATGCAACCCAGCAGGACAACACCTCGATCTCGGTGCCGAGCGCGTCCGAGTGGAGCGTCATCACGCTCGGCGACTGCACCTATCCCGGCACCGGCGAGAGCGGCTTCATCGCGGTTCACCCCGACGACCCCAACATCGTCTATTGCGGGGCGGTCGGCTCCAGTCCCGGCGGCGCCGGCGCGCTGCAGCGCTACGATCATCGAACCCGGCAGATGCAGCTCGTCAACGTCTGGCCGGAGGAATCGACCGGGATCGCGCCGAAGAACATGAAATACCGGTTCGCTTGGACGTTTCCGCTGGTCTTCTCTCCCCATGACACGAAGACGCTCTACGCCGGCGGCAACTGCGTCTTCAGAACCCGCAATGAGGGCATGAGCTGGACCCGCATCTCTCCCGATCTCAGCCTGAACGATTTGAGCCGGCAGGATTATTCCGGCGGACCACTCACCCACGACACGGCCGGCGCCGAGGTGCATGCGACCTGTGCCTCGGTCGTGGAGTCCCGGCATCGCCAGGGCGAGATCTGGGCCTCCACCGATGACGGTCTTGTGCACGTGACAAGGGATGCCGGCGCCCAGTGGAAGAACGTGACGCCGAAGACCATGCCGGAGCTGGCTTATGTCGGCTGCGTCGAGATTTCGCCGCACGATGCGGACACCGTTTACGTTTCCGCCACGCGCTTCAAGCTCGCCGACTACGAGCCCTACCTCTTCCGAACCAAGGACGGCGGCAAGAGCTGGCAGTCGATCGACGGCGACTTTCCCAAGGGAGAGATCACCCGCGTGGTGCGCGCCGACCCGGTTCGGCCGGGGCTTCTCTATGTCGGCACGGAAACCGGAATCTTTTTCAGCCTCGACGATGGCGTCAATTGGTCGCGGATGGGCGGAGGGCTTCCGGTCGCCCCGGTTTACGATCTGAAGCTGAAGGGAAGCGATCTCGTGGCCGCGACCCATGGCCGATCGTTCTGGATCCTGGACGATGTGACGCCATTGCGCGAAATGGCCGCAGATCGGCAGGCGATGCGGCTCCTGACCCCGCGCCCCACCATTCGCACGAAGCTCGCCTGGAGTGCCGGTCTGTACTTCACCAAGACCGGCATCAGCTACAGTCCCGCCTTCGGCATCGGCGCCAGCACCGAATCGTTCGAGAAGGCGGACGGCAGCCGCCTTCGCACCTATCTCGACGTCGGCGAGAACCCGCCCAACGGCGCCATCGTCTATTACTGGCTTCCCAAGGACGCGGACGGGCCGGTCAGCCTCTCCTTCCGGGATGCAGCAGGCCAGACCGTCATTCGCTTCGCGAGCGACAACAAGGACGCCCCGCACCACAAGCGGCCGGGCACCAAGGCGGGCCTCAACCGCTTCGTCTGGGACCTGAAGCATCAGGGCCCGAATAAGCTGGACCCGTCGCTCCTGGTCAGGAAGTACAAGCCGTTCGCGAGCGAAGGCGAGGATCCCAGCGGACCCGTGGTCGTGCCCGGCTCCTATGGCGTGGTGCTGGAGGCCGGCGGCGAATCCCATGCGGCGAGCTTCGCCGTGGTGAAGGATCCGCGCGTCGAGACTACGGAGAAGGCCTTCGCCGAGCAGTTCGCCCTGCTGCAGACGCTCTACGGAAAGCTCTCGGCGGTGAACGACGCGGTCAACCGGATCCGTCTCCTTAAGCGGCAAGCGGGCGAGCTGCAGAAGCGGCTCGGCGATAAAGACAAGCCCCTTGGCGATCAGGCGGTAGCGCTGGTTGGACGGCTCGAAGCGATCGAAGGGGTCTTGGTGGACATCAAGCGGGAAACGCCAAGAGACGTGCTTCGGAACCCGGCGGGTCTCAACGATACTCTGGTCGATGTGATCGGCGTCGTCGCCATCGCCGATGCGGAACCCACGCAGCAAGCCCGCCAGGTTGCCGACGAGATCATGTCCAAGGCCGATGCCGAGATCGGTAAGCTCGACGCCGCGATCAAAGAGGACGTGGCCGCGGTGAACGCGTTGCTCAGATCCGCCGGCATCGAGCTCCTCGGCATCGCGACGTGACGCGACCGGGCCGGCAGAGCCGCATTGGGCCGGAGACTTGACTGGATAGGAGCGCCGATTGCATGGTGGCTCCCTCGTGGAGCCTGGGTCACTGACTAAACACCCCACCGGCAAACCGGGTCGACGGCTGCCCTTCCAATGAGGAGACGGTCATGGATTTCATCGAGCGAATTTTCGGCGTATCCCCGGACGGAGGCGACGGTTCCACGGAAATGATGTGGATCATCGCCATCCTTGCGGCCGTCGCCATGGTGGTCGCGGTCCGGATCAAGACACGGCGCGGCAATTCCAAGAAGGCCGCGCAGTAGCCGAAGCCCGTCGGGGCTAAGGGCGGACGTCGGTTAGACGCCACATCGCTGCCGGGCGGCTGTGCCAGAGAGTCGGCTGCCCCGGCGCGGATCGTATCGAGCCTATCCTCCTCGGGCCATTGACCGCGGCGGCGGTCGGCTTTCTCGAAATTGACCGGCAGCGCACTCGAAATCGAAGTGCGTTATTTCGTGTTGTCCAATTTCGCGCCAAGAAAGTCGGCGTTTGCCGTCTGGGTGTCGCCAAGCTCGGCGTTGCTGAGGTTGGCATCGACGAAGAAAGCGCCATCAATGATGGCGTGCCGAAGCTTGGCGCCGACCAGGCTGGCGTGCGAAAAATCGGCTTCACTCAAATCCGTCGCCAAGATGCGCCCGGTCTTTTGACCGGCGCCGGTCAAAATATCCAAAGCCGATAGATCGGCTCCATCGAGCATCGCCGACGATAGACGAGCGCCTCGCAGCCTCGCACCGGCAAGATCGGCGTTCTTGAAATTCGCGCCGTTGGCGTCGCAGTTCGACATGTCCGCCCCTCTAAAGTTCGTCTTCTGGCAATTTGCCTCCTTCATATTGGCGTCTTTTAGGATCGCCGCGCTGAGATCGAGCGCCGACAGATCCAAGTTGGACAGATCGAAGCCGCTGAAGTTCGCTTGCTGTCCGGCATTGCCATTTGTCGCGAGCCACTCGGCATGTGAAGTCGTGATCTCCTTCACGCGGGTCACTCGATCCGCCTTTTTCGGCCCTTCGGTCGTCGCACCTCTGAGGTCGGCACCGGTGAGATCGCACGAGGTCAAGTCGACATGAAGGAGAGATGCATCGCGCAGGTCGCATTGAGCGAGCTTCGCGTTCTTGAGATTGGCTTCATCGAGAATGGCGCCCACGAGCTTGGCGCCGGTCAGCACGGCGTTGACGAGGACGGCACCACGCAGGTTTACCTTTCCGAGCGACGCGCGCGACAGATCGGCATCCCTGAGACTGGCTTCCGCCATGTTCGCCTCGTCCAGCAGCGAGCCCTTGAGCGATGCCTGCCCAAGGTCCGCCCGAAACAAATTGACGACCCGCGGCGTCTTCTTGCCGCCATGGTCCATGATGATGCCGGAGCGCATGTCGGCCCGACTGAGAACGGCAGCCCAAAGAAGCGCCTTTTGAAAATTCGAGCCGCGCAGGTCGGCATTGGTGAAGTCGGTCTTCATGAGGTTCGCGCGGCCAAAATCGGCGCCAAAGGCATCGACGCGGACAAACTTGGCGCCGACGGCCGAACACTCTCGAAATACGGCACCCGCGACAACGGCATCGGAAAAATTGATGTCGTTCAGCAGGAGGCCGGTAAAATTGTGATTCTTGGCGACTAACCGCGCGCCCTGACGCGATGCGAGGTATTGAGCGTGTTGCGTCAGGAACATCTCGAGTGTGGACGATATTTTGTTATACGACCTCGTGCTGGTCATTTTGGGGTACCTATCGTTCTAATGGCTTGGACCACCCCTCGCAGCATGTCGGGCGTACCAACGCCCGACATGCCCAGTGCGGCGGCTATGTTCGCCGAACCGCTCATCAAAGATCGAGGCCGACGACAATGCTGCGGCTCTGCAATTCAGCAACCTTGCGCACTTCTTCGATAATCTTCTGATACTGCGCGTCGGTGGAGAGCGCCTGCATGGCGTTGCCATAGGTCTTCCAATCCGGATACCGGATCGCCACCAAGATTTGCCCGGTGTATGGGCCGGAGTAGAAGGTCGCCATGCGCATCATCTCGGCGCCATGTTTCTTGAAGATTGGCTTCGTCTTCTTGCCGACCCGCGCGGCATCCTTCGGATTGCCTTTCCAACGCGACAGAATCGTGACCGACATTGTTCTTCCTCCCGATGTTTGTATGTGGTTGAGAGTCTGCTGAGCACAGGATGCTAGCGTCCGGGCGGACGATAGGAAGCGGACGCCTTGCCGGCCTTCTTCATGGCCGCGACCGCTTCATCCATGGTGATGAGCGGCGTGGTCTCCACGTGGCTGAAGCTGCCCGTCGATCCCGTGAGCATGGCAACGGCGGTTGCTGCTGTGTTGTCGGGACATTCGACGATGACGATCGCGTCATGCTTGCCGAAGGCGAAGAAGTATTGGTGCAGCTTGCAGCCAAGCGCTTCGAGCGCCTTCGAAGCGGCCGCCCGCCGGTCTTCGGGCTTGGCGACGAGATTCTTGATGGTTTCGGGTGCGAAGCCAAAGCTCAACAAATAGTAAGCCATGAAGTCTTCCCTCTTTCGAATGGTTACAAAGCCTCCAAATGCCGATGAGTGGTTCTGGGAACGAGTTTCCGTGACGCGATCTTCGCCTTTCGGCGTCGGTCGCGGCAGCAACGCTAACATCCGCTCGCAGGAGTGGCTAGCATTTGTTGAAAACTTTATATAGTCGCCTCCTCGATGTTGCTCGTCCGGCGAACATCGGATCGACAGGGGACGACAACGATCGACTTCTCCGGGCGAGTGCTGCTCTCGACCGAGGCTGCCGGCGGTCTGGGTCGCGTGCTGATCGGACCTGCGTGAGACAGCACGACACGAATCCTTACAGACGTCGCATGCCTGATCTCGACGATCAGTAACTTCGAGATGGTGTCCCCGCCGGAATTCGAACCCACGGCCCCAGGATCAGGACGCTGAGAGACTGACCTGCACCTTCAGCGACATGCCAGCGTATCGGGTCGGAATGGTGGGCATTCGCTGTCCCGGTCGATCGGGTCCGAAGTCCGCAGAGGGAGAGGCCGGGATCGCGGCAAGCCCACATCCGCCCGGGCGCCCGGGCTCGGGATAGCCGCGGCAAGAAGTCGGTAACCCTTCCGGCGTTAACCTTATGCCGCTTCCGGCGGGCGCCGTATTGCCCACGACATCTCCAATAAACATGCGGTTTAGCCAGGCATACGCGGGTATACTTGCGGGCTTGGGTAGTGTGGATGCCGATCACCGGCGCCAATGGGGCCGCACCGATAAGACCTCGCCATGACGCCGCAGCAAATACTCGAATCCATCAAACGCCACGATCTCTGGCTGAAGCGCAAACCGGGCGGGTCCAGGGCGGATCTGTCCATGAAAAATTTGGCCGGCGTGAGCTTTGCCGGCATGAACCTGAGCCAGGCGAAGCTTTCGGGCGCCAATTTGCACGGCGCTCAGCTCGACGGCACCAATCTCGAGAATGCCGATCTGTTCTGCGTCAACCTCGAAGGAGCGGCGATCCGCAAGGCCAAGCTCGACAATGCCGATATGCGCGGCTCGCGGCTGCGGGAGGTGCGTTTCTCCGGCTCCTCGCTCAAGGGTGCGGATTTCCGCGGCGGCACGCTCTTTTCCGCCGGGCCGGACAGCGCCGACGAGTCGGCGAAATTCCGCGCCGCCAATCGCGACGGCGCGGACATGGCGCATTCCGAGCTCAACAACTGCGACCTAGCGGGGGCCAACCTGGCGGGGGCCAATCTCTCCGGCTGCAGCATGAGAGCCGCCAATCTCGCCGGGGCCAACCTCGCCGGCGTCATGCTGGTCGATGCCGACCTGACCGGCGCCTCGCTCAAGGGGGCCAACCTCGCCGGCGCGGTGATCGCCAATGCCATCTTGAAGCATGCCGACCTCAACGGCGCCAAGCTGGATGGCGTCGACCTTTCTCAGGCCGATATGACCGGCGCCAATATCGTGCGCAGCGAGGCTTCGCTTCCCCCCGACATCCGCGAGGTGCTGGCAAACCACTATGACTGGATCCGCACCGGCGGGAAAACCGGCGCCCGCGCCAGCCTGGTCAAGGCGGATCTGAGCCATATCGACCTGTCGGGGGTCAATCTCTCGGGCGCCGATTTGCGCGGCTCGATCTTCGACGGCGCCAAGCTCGCGAAGTCGCTCCTGGTCATGTCCGATCTATCCGCCACCTCGCTCAAGGAGGCGAACCTGAGCGGCGCCACCTTGGACGGGATCAATCTCGCCGCAGCGAATATGAGCGGCGCCATCCTCGTCGGCGCCATCTTCGGCGCCGTCGACCTCAAGGACGGTTACGGCAAGTCCACCGGCCGGCGTTGGCCCGCCAACCTGACCGGGGTCAAGCTCAACAAGGCCAATCTGACCGGGGCCAATCTGCGCTTCGCCAATCTGAGCCACGCAGACCTGACCGGTGCCAACCTGACCAAAGCCAACCTGCTCGATACCAATCTGACCGGCGCCAAGCTCGACAATGCCATCAAGGACGGCACGGCGTTCAGCATGGAAGAAGAAGCCGCTCGCTAAGACGCGCTCTCGCCACAGGGCGCTCCCCTCGACCTGTCGATGATGGTGAATCGGTGCGGCGATCGGCTCGGCTCAGCACCGGCCGGTTCAGGCGATGGCGCGCGACCAGGCGTTCGCGGACCAATGGCCTTTCGCGTGGGGACGTTTGCCCGGAACACCCCGCCGCAGTCGTTGGAATCCATAGCAGCGGAAACCAAAGCTGGGAGTGGCCAGGTTGTCGCTCCGTGCCAAGAGCGGCATGCAAAACGCCAATAAAATTGGGCGTTTTGGGATGGCGTCCCCGGCGGGATTCGAACCCACGGCCCCAGGATTAGGAAGTGAGGGGCTAACGAGGAGCATCAACGAGATGCCGGCGCATGTGGTGTTCGCATGTGGCGCTTTCGCTCCGACACGGGGCGTTGCTCAGCCTGGTCGAACGCCTGCGAGCAGTGCCGACCATCATCATCGTCGACGACAGCGAGGATGCGCGTGGCCAGGATATCCGCGCCTGCTTCTTCCAGAACGGCTGGCGGCCGCTGAAACAGTAAACCCGGCGCCTAACAACGGCGCGGCGCGGCGATCAAACTATCTCTCGCTGGCGCGTCGTCTCCGCGCGCTCTCGAGAGCGCACCAAGCATCCCACGCGGCGTCTCGATTTACTAGATCTTCCTTTGCCGTCGCATCCATCCGCCGGGCAATCGCTCCCCACGCTCGCGTCGCTACAAGCTCGCGCTCGAGGCGAGCGATCTCTGAATTTCTCGGCATGGTCAACTCCTTCAGGATTGAGCCGGCCCCACGTCACGTATGTCCACTGTCGTCGGGTTAAGCAAGGCCGGTCTCATCCCATCGCCTGGGTTATGTCTCCGTCGTCCGCACGAAGCACATGATGCCCTGCTGGGGCGTATAGCAGACGACGCCGCGGCCGAGCGGGTTGTCCTTGCGCATGAGGATCTTCTTCGGCGGCACGACCATCCACTTGTCCTCGATCCGGACCTCATAGTTGCGTCGACGATGCGGTAGTCGACCTGCCGGCAATCGGAGATCGAGCAGCATGAGATCCCTGTCTCGGGCTGGCGGAGGCCCTGGAACCAGGGCGCCAGCGCAGGGTCGGCGTTCGGCGGTGGGGCGCCGCGCGCGATCGAATTTCGGGATCGAAGTGCGATTACCGGCCTGAGCAGCTAACACGCCGCAAGGTGTCCATCGAAGCCTTAAGCTTGCCATCCCCTCGCCGCCGACCCTCGGAATGTAAGCTCTTGATTACATCTATATTTGTATGCTATCGCATACATTCAGAAATGTAAGCGATCGTAGACGTTGCTTGTTTGTCCGGGAAAACATGCGCTTACGCACCCCAAGAGACATTGGCGCTGTCATCCGGGAACGTCGTCGCTCGCTTGGGCTCGATCAAGGCGAACTCGCCGAGAAAGTGGGCGTTAGCCGACTTTGGATCAACCAGGTGGAGCGCGGCAAGCCGGGGGCGAGCCTCAACCTCGTGCTTCGCACGTTTGCTGCGGTGGGAATAGAGCTGACCGCGGACGCCGGCGAACACCTACGCGGAGACGCCGACACCGTCGTTACTCCAGACATCAACGCTATTGTGCAAGCAGCGCGAACCAAGAAGCTGCCATGAGCATTCTGGTCGCGCTCCTCGAAGGCCGTGAAGTCGGCGTGGTTCGACAAGCACAAGGTCGCCTCTCGTTTCGCTATGAAGAATCTTGGCGTTCCGCGCCCGGCGCCTATCCGCTCTCGCTCTCACTACCACTTGCCGCACGCGACCATGGCCACACGGCGATCAATGCATTTCTATGGGGCCTGCTCCCCGACAATGAACTCGTTCTGGATCGCTGGGCCAAGCGCTTTCACGTTTCGGCACGCAACCCCTTTGCTCTTATCAGCGCGGTTGGCGAAGACTGTGCCGGAGCAGTTCAGTTCGTGACGCCCGATCGGCTCAGGTTGTGGAAGGTGCAAGGAGACAGCGACATCGCGTGGTTGACCGAGGCCGAGGTCGCGGAACGACTGCATGGACTTCAAGCCGACGTCGCAGCCTGGCGAGCGCCTCGCGATACGGGCCAATTCAGCCTCGCTGGAGCGCAGCCAAAGACAGCACTCTTTTTCGATGGGCAGCGCTGGGGTGTTCCTTCCGGCCGCACACCGACAACCCACATTCTCAAACCGCCCACAGGCGATCTCGATGGTCACGTCGAGAACGAACATCTATGCCTCGAGCTTGCACGGGCGCTCGGATTGCCGGCGGCTCGCTCGGAGGTACGCCGTTTCGACGGCATCAGCGCCATCGTCGTGGAACGCTACGATCGTGTCCGCATTCCCGAACTCGCGGCCGCGACCGCCGCCAGGGCGGCAGCGAAGGCGGCTGAAGCGGCAATGCATGCCGCCTCCGATTCACCAGAGCGCGCCGCGCTTGCGGCGCGTGCGGCTGGCGAAGCCGTCGAGGCTGCCGCAAGCGCCCGAAGCCTCAGCGCATTTGCAAACACGACCAAAGTGTATCGTGTTCACCAAGAGGATTTCTGCCAAGCCCTTGGCAGGCTTCCTAGCGACAAATACCAGAGCGAGGGAGGTCCAGGTCCATCCGAGATCGTCAATCTCCTTCGCGTCACTGCGTTTGGCGGCGAGATCGACCGAAAACGGGGTGACAAATCCGCAGCGGACGAAGATGTCACGACGTTCGTCGACGCCCTGATTTTCAACTGGCTCATCGGCGGAACGGATGCCCATGCCAAGAACTATTCTATCCTCCTTGGCGCCAGTGGGCTCGTGCGACTTGCCCCCTTGTACGATCTGGCGAGCATCCTCGCCTATCCAGACATCGACCCGAAGAAAGCGAAGCTCGCGATGAAAATCGGAGGCGCATATCGGCTGCGCGACATTGGCCCGGCAGAGTGGCGGAAACTGGTGGCAGAACTGCGGCTGGATGTGGGGACAGTCGTTGAACGGGTGCGCGCGATGGCCGATTCATTACCGGACCATCTTTCGACCGAAATAAGGCACGCCGCAGAGAATGGGCTAAACCATCCCATTTTTACTAGGCTCACTGACGCCTTGGTCGAAAGGGCGAAGGAGTGTTCCCGACGCCTCTCGCAGACGCCATTCGAGAGCGATAGTTAGGCAGCAGTGCCCGCGAGAACGAAAATTTAAATTGAGATGGCCTGGCGTATCGGTCGAAAGCGAGAACTGGATCGCAACCCTCAGGGTGTGACAGTGCCTCACCGCGCGCGTCAGCTTTCGACTCGGTCAAGGCAATGGCAAAGCCAGGCTGCAGTAACCGTTCTGCAGTGCCTGCGAAGAGCAATCGGGGCCGTGCCCGGCGCCCGATGCGCCCTGACTACCGTTTCTGGACTTCGGCGTACCGCAGTCGAATGCTAATCTGCCGGGAATCCCGATTGGACATTCGGAGGCGCTTCATGTCGTCAGGGACGGGGTGGCGTATCGCACCGATCTTCGTTCTCGCTGCCTGCCTGTCATCGCCCGGCATCGCCGTCGCGCAAGGCACGCCCGCAGGCTTGAGCAAGATCGAGCACATCGTCGTGCTCTACATGGAGAACCGCAGCTTCGACCACGCCTACGGCAATTTCCCGGGAGCCGACGGTCTCGCCAATGCCGGCGAAGCTGCGATCCAAGTCGATGCCAACGGCAAGCCTTACGATGCCTTGCCCGACCCGCTCGATCTCCGCACGAAGCCCTATGTCCGCTACGTGAAACTACCACCGACGCTGCCGAACAAGCCGTTCAAGCTGAACGACTACTACAAGCTGGACGAAGTCATGGGCAGCCTGATCCACGCCTTCTACCAGCAGCAGGAGCAGATCAACGGCGGCAGGATGAACAAATTTGCCATGGCCTCCGACGCGCTCGGTTATGCCATGGCTTATTGGGATACGAGCAGCCTTCGCCTCTACGACTACGCCAAACGCTATACGCTCGCCGACAACTTCTTCCACGGAGCCTTCGGCGGCTCGTTCCTTAATCACTTCTGGCTCGTCTGCGCCTGCACGCCGGTCTATCCGAACGCACCGGAGAAGATCGTCGCAAGGCTCGATGCCAACGGTAAATTGTTGCGGGATGGCTTCGTTACACCCGACGGCTATGGCGTAAACACCATGGAGCCGATCGGCGGTCCGCACGGACGGACTATCGACAAGGACCTGCTGCTGCCGGTTCAAACCATGCCGACTATCGGTGACCGATTGACCGAGAAAGGTGTGAGCTGGAGGTGGTACTCGGGCGGCTGGAACGAGGCTGAGGCCGGCACGGAGAAGGAGGGCACCTTCAGCTACCATCACCAGCCCTTCGCCTTCTTCCAGCGATTCCAGAAAGGCCGTCCCGACCGCGCCCTGCAAATTCAGGATCTCGATGACTTCATGGCCGACATCGCCAAGGGCACGCTGCCGCAGATCGCCATCTACAAGCCGCGGCGCGGCATCAACCAACACCCCAGCGCCAGCGACATGGCTACAAGCGATGCCCACACCGCGGACCTTCTGGATCGGCTCGAGAAGAGCCCACAATGGTTGAAGATGGCGGTGATCGTCACCTATGACGAGAACGGCGGCTTCTGGGACCATGTGCCGCCGCCCAAGCGCGACCGCTGGGGGCCGGGTACGCGGGTGCCGGCCATCGTCATTTCACCCTTTGCTAAGAAGGGTTACGTCGACCACACGCAATACGACACCTTGTCCCTGCTCAAGCTGATCGAGAGCCGGTTCGGATTGGTGCCTTTGAACGAAGCCGACGCCAAAGCCGTCGGGATGTTCAATGCGTTCCAGTTCTGAGGTCCGAGCGCGACCGCTCGCATCTTCGATGGCGGCGGTTCCCGCCCCGTGCTCGGAAATGGCGTGCCCTGCTGGTCGAAGGAGAGAACTGGGTCGCCAAACTGACGGTTTGAGGCACCCGATCAGTCGGCCGCTAGCTCTAGGCCGAGGCCATCCTTCCCTCGGTCGATCGCCGGGCCCTGGCCGGCCGCAGCCAACTCGGCCCGACGCCGGGCGGTTGCCGCATGGTCGACCGTCATGTCTTCGGCGATGACGACGCCATAGATTTCCGCGGCCCTACCCCGGCTGACCTTGCCGTCCGCGACGTCGTCCAACACCGCCTCAATCTTGCGCTCCGAGGGGGGGCCATTGCCGCCGCCGCCGGCGGTCATGCCGATGAAGCGGTCGCCGGCCTTCAGCTGTAGCATGATGCGTCCGTGCACGATCTCCCGCTGGCCGTCCTTGCGTTCGATGACAATGACGTTGCGGGCGCCGGGCCGGCCGCCATGAAGCCCCCATGGCGGTGTCAGGTGCCGGTCGCCGCGGGCGCTGATCGAGGTTTCGCCGCGCAGCAGCTCGAGCTCACGCTCCACCCCGAGGCCGCCGCGAAAGCGGCCGGCGCCGCCGGAATCGATGCGTTTCCTGTGCTTCCAGACCCGGATCGGGTATTCGAGCTCGACCGCCTCGGCTGGAATGTTGCGCCCGTTGCCCATGTCGCAGCTTAGCTGATCGACGCCGTCGCTCCGCAGGCTGGCGCCGACGCCGCCGGAGAAGATGTCCATGAACACGAACCGCTCATGGGTGGCGGGGTCGACGATGCCCCAGCTGCCGCAAAGGTCGGAGCCGTGCGGCGCGGCCGGGATCCGCTCGGGCAGGACCGTGGCCAAGGCACCCATCAGGGTGTCGGCGATCCGTTTCATGGTGTGGTAGCGGATGCAGACCGGCGCCGGCCGCTCGGCCGATACCACCGATCGGCTCGGCACCGTCACCCTGACCGGGCGGAAGCAGCCGGAGTTGCTAGGTATGTCGTGCCCGGTGAGCGCCCGGACGACGAAATGCACGGGGGCTAGAATTCCGCCGGGCCCGCAGTTTGCCGGCCCCCTTGTCTGCGGATCGGAGCCGGTGAAATCGAAGTGCATGGCCGAGCCCTTGACCTCGATGCTGACGGCGATCTTGATCCTATGGTCGAGGTCGATACCGTCATTGTCGAGATAGTCGGCGAAGGCATACACGCCGTCCGGGATGCGCTCGATCGCCGCCCGGGTCAGCCGTTCGGAGTGGTCGAGCAGGGCCGGCACCAGGGCGTCGAAGGTCCCGAGGCCGTGGTGCTCGATCATGGCCACGACATGCGCGGCGGCGGTCCGGCCCGCGGCGATCAGGGCCATAATGTCGCCGAACACCGCCTTCGGCACGCGGACATTACGTTCGATGATGCGCCAGAGCGTATCGTTGGGCTTGCCGGCGTCATAGAACTTGCAGACCGGCAGCGCCAATCCCTCCTGAAAAATCTCGGTGGCGTCGGTGATCATGCTGCCGGCCGATTTGCCGCCCATGTCCAGCATGTGGCCGAGCGCGCAGCCGAACGCCCTGACCTTGCCCTCGAAGAAGATCGGAACGATGACGATGGCGTCGGGGATGTGGCTGCCGCCCTCGTAAGGATCGTTGACGGCGAAAACGTCGCTGTCCTGCATCGCCTCGGCGGGATAGCGCCGGAGCGTGTGTTCGACCGCCGGCAGGAACGAGGTCAGGTGGGTTGGATTCGCCGTTGCCTGGGCAATCACTTCGCCCCCGACCGAGAAGACCGCGCACGAGCAGTCGCCACCCTCTTTTAGCGTGGTCGAGAAGGCGCAGCGTACCAGCGTGTTCTGCATCTCCCGCGCAATCGCATCAAGGCGGTTGCGCAGCACCTCAAGGGTCACTGGATCGATGGTCATCCCACCTTCTTCCTACCGAGCAAGAGATTGCCTTGGGCGTCCACCCGGCACGTCCAACCCGGCCTCACCACGGTGGTGCTGTCCGCCTGATGGATGACCGCCGGTCCGCTCAGAACCCGCCCGTCGGTGATGTCGGAGCGAAGATTGACCGGAGTATCGACGAAATCGCCGGTGGCGGCAAAGCAGCAGCGACGACTCTGAGGTGGCTTCGGCAGCGCCGCCGGTACGAAGGCGATGGGACGCTCGTCCCTGTCGATGCGGTAAGAGTGGACCGTGCGCAGATTGACGAACTCGACCTCTGAATCCTCCGCCGCATGGCCATAGACCCGGCGGTGGGCCGCGTGGAACGACTCGATCACGTGCCTGAGGATTTCGGCGCTGACGGGATTGCCCACCGGCACCTCGAGTTCGAAGGCCTGGCCGATATAGCGCATGTCGGCGGTACGGACGTGGATGACCTCGCCGGCGGGGACCCGGTCGGCGATCATGCGCTCCAGGCCGACCCGGTGCAGCCGCTGGAACGCCGCCTCGATCCGGGCGGGGTCGGCGTCCTCGACCGGCACCTTGAAGGTCGCGGCATCATCGTACTCGACGGCGGCGGCCAAGAGACCGTAGGCACACAGCGCACCGGGCGCAAACGGCACGACCGCCGTGCCCATGCCCAGCTCTTCGGCGATGGCGAGGCCGTTCACCGGTCCGGCACCGCCGAACAGGACGAGGGCGAACTCGCGTGGATCGTAGCCACGCTTCAGCGAAACCAGGCGCGTGCCGTCGGCGATACGGGCATTGACGATGCTGTGGATGCCGTGCGCCGCCTGCACGGTCGACAGGCCGACCCGTGCACCGATCCGCTCGACCGACCGCCAGGCGGCATCCGGGTCGAGCCTCAGGCCACCGGCGAAATAGTCCGGGGAGAGGTAGCCGAGCACGATGCTGGCATCGGTCACGGTCGCCTCCGTCCCGCCGCGTCCGTAGCAGGCCGGTCCGGGCTCGGAACCGGCGCTTTGCGGACCCACATGCAGGCCGCCGGCACCGTCGACCCAGGCGATGCTGCCGCCGCCGGCACCAAGCGTGGTGATGTCGACCATCGGCGTCCGCAGCGGATAGCGCTCGAAGCGGCCCTGCGAGGTGGTCAGCGCTCGCCCGGTCGCGATCAGCGCTATGTCAGCACTGGTGCCGCCCATGTCGAGCGTGATGCCGTTGTCGAACCCGCCGGCGCGAGCGAGCTTCAACGCGCCGACCACGCCGGCGGCGGGCCCGGACAAGAGTGCGGTAAAGGGGCGGTTGGCGATGATACGGGTCGAGGCGAGGCCGCCGCGCGACTGCATGGTGAAGACCTCGCAGGCGAGGCCGGCCTCCCTGAGGCGGTCGGTGAGGTTGCCGAGATAGGCGCCCATCACCGGCCTCAGATAGGCGTCGAACGCCGTCAGGCAGGACCGCTCGTACTCGCGGAACACCGGGTCGACCTCGTGGGAAAGCGACACCGGGAGGTCGGGATAGAGCGAACGAACAATATCGCGGATGCCGAGCTCGTGCCGGGGATTGATGAAGGAGAAGAGGAGGCAGACGGCCAGCGCCTCGATCCGCTCCGATTCGACGAGCTCGCGGACGGCGTCGGCGACGCCGGCTTGGTCCAGCGGCACGACCACACTGCCATTGGCCCCGATCCTCTCCTTGATACCGCGCCGGCGTCGGCCCGGCGCGATGAACCCGGGGGTCTGCGGTTCCGCATCGAGGCGGTAGATCTCGCGGCGGTCGCCACGGCCGAGCTCGATAGTATCCTCGAAGCCGTCGGTGAATAGCATGCCGACCCGCCCGCCCCGTCGCTCGAGCACGGCGTTGGTACCGACGGTGGTGCCGTGCAGGAGATGACTAACCTCGGACGGCTGGGCCCGGACCTGGCTCAGCATGCGCTCGACGCCGCGCACGAGCCCCTGAACCGGATCCCTCCGGGTCGAAGGTTCCTTCGTCCATGAGAGCCGCCGCCCCTCCGGCGTCTCATACAGACAGCAGACATCGGTGAACGTCCCGCCGATGTCGACGGCAAGAATCGTCAAGACAACCTCGATCCGAATAGTCCGTTCACCGAAGCCGCGCCGATGCGGTTGCGCCCATGGAGCGGCGGCATCCCGGCCGGCGCAGCATCTGTTCCGGCAGGTTGGACAGGAAGAGAAGCTAACACCATCATCATCTCACCTCGGGCCGTCAATACGCTCGTTGGCTGTATTCCACAGTCGGTGTCATCGTGCTAACGGTTTAGGCGTCCTCCGAGGTTACATCCGGATCGTGAACGTCGCCATCGATCCCCAGCGATGCGTTTGCAGCGGCTACTGCGCCCGTCTCGCGCCTACGGTCTTTCGGCTGGCATCGCCGAAGCCGACCGAAGTGGCCGTCGCCTCGCCGCCGGAGGCGCTACGGGAGGCGGTCCGCGAGGCGGCGGAGCTGTGCCCGACCAAGGCGATCAAGTTCATCGAGTAGGAGACGGACCGATGACGCTCTCCGGCGCCGAACGCTACGGTCACCATGGGTATGTAGGAACCACGCTGGATCCGAAGAACGGCCCGTCCGTGGCCGGGATGCGCTGGCTTACCAGGCTCGCCGATGTCGACGATGTGTTCCGCTCACAGGACTTCGAGCAGGGCGGCGGCGGCCGGCGCGACAGCGGGCCCTTCGTTGGCGGCAGTCTGCTGTCGCTCTCCGGCGACGAGCATTTCGAGCGTCGCCGGATCCTCTCGGCGCTGTTTCGTCGGTCCATGGTCGAGAGCTTTCAGGACGACGTCTTCGCTCCGGCCTTCGAGGCGGCGCTCCGCCGCTGCCCGCGCGGCACGGACGGCCTGGTCCGGGCGGAGCTGCAGCGCCTGATCCGGGTGCCCCTGCGTCGGGTGTCGGCGGCGCTGGTCGGCATCGATGGAATCGACAGGACCGACGCGGCCGAGCGCTATCAGGCCTGCGTCGACAAGATGGCGATCGGCGTCAACCTGGAATGGGTGGCAGGCGACCATAGGCGGGTGACCGACGAGATCCTGCCCGCCAAGGAGCGGTTCGCCGCGGAGTTCTTCGAGCCTTCGTTCGCCCGGCGCCGCGCGCTGGTCGAAGCCGTCCGCGCCGGACGCATCGAGCGCGACGCGCTGCCGCTCGACCTGATGACCCTGATCCTGCTTCATCCCGAGCATTTCCGCCGCTGGGGGACGGACCTGCCCCTGCACGAGGTGATCCTGGTCAATGGCGCGCCGGCCAGCATTCCGCTCGGCGTCTCGCACGTGGTCAGCGAGCTGACCGAATGGTTTGCCGCCCGTCCCGAGGATCGGGCGTTGATGACGGAGCCGGATTTCGTCCGCCGCGCGGTGTTTGAGTCGCTCAGGCTGCATCCGGCCTCGCCGTTCCTCATCCGCCGGGCCCGCCGCGACACGAGGCTCGCCAGCGGCCAGGCCTTCGCCGCCGGCGAGTACGTCGTCCTCGACATCTACACCGCCGGGCGGGATCCGGAGGTCTACGGCGCCGATCCGGAACGCTATGACCCGCGCCGGGCGCCGAAGCTCAAGCTCCGGCCGATGGGCCTCGGTTTCGGCGGCGGCCCCCATACCTGCATCGGCTTAAGCCTATCTGTCGGCGGCACGTCGGCAGCGGACGATGACGGGCCGCAAGGGATCATGGTCTGGGTGGTGAGCGAGATTTATGCCCGGGGAGTCGAGATGGATCCGGAGCGTCCGCCGCGCTTCAATGATGTGACTGTGCGCAATGAATACGCGGAGTTCCCTGTCATCTTCCGCAAATGCTAGGCTAGGCCGAAGGTCGATGCCAGCATTGGACCCTGGGCCGCAGGGAGGCGGTCAAACGATCAGAGGGAGGAGCAAAGACATGACGATGGCGCAACGCGTGGTGGCGACCGCCGCCGCACTCATGCTGGGTCTCGGCGCGTTCGCCGGTTCGGCCAAGGCGCAGGGGACGACGATCACCGTCGTCGACTTCGGCGGCGCCTGGCAGGAATCGCTGAAGAAGGCGGTCTGGACACCGTCCTTTGACAAGCTCGGCTACACCATGAAGCAGGATTCGTTGCAAACCATCGCCGATGTCCGCCTGCAGGTGCAGAGCGGCAAGCCGGCGTGGGATGTGGTTGGGCTACCGTACGGCGAATGCGTCGCCGCCGAGGCGGAGGGTCTGTTCGAGCCCATCGACTACAGCCTGGTTCCCAATGCCAAGGACATGGAGCCCGGCGTCAATGCCAAGACCTTTACCGGCGGCACCGTCTGGGCCGCCTTCGTCATCGCCTGGAGCAAGAAGAAGTACGGCGACAACGGGCCCAAGAACTGGGCGGATTTCTGGGACACAAAGAAGTTCCCCGGCGCCCGCGCCGCCTACGACGCACCGCGCTTCATGATCGAGGCGGCGGTGATGGCTGACGGCGTGGCCAAAGACAAGGTCTATCCGATCGATCTCGACCGTGCCTACCGGAAGCTCAAGGAACTGCGGAAGGACGTGGCCGTCTGGTACAAGTCCTTCGGCCAGGCCACCGACCTGATCAAGACCAACGAGGTCGACATGATCCCACTGCTCGATGGCCGCATCATTGACGTGATGAAGGACGGGGCCGACTGGAGCTTCACCTTCAATCAGGGCATCATCAACGGCGCCTGCCTGGCGATCGTGAAGGGATCGGCGAACAAGGCGGCCTCGCACAAGGTCATCAACGAGTTCCTCGACCCCGTCATTCAGGCCAATATCCCCTCGTATTTCAGCTATGGGCCGATGAACTCCAAGGCCTTCGCCACCGGCAAGATCGCGCCCGACGTGGCGAAGCGGCTGAACTCGAATCCGGAGAACTTGAAGCTGCAGCTCCTGCTCGACTCCGTCTGGTGGGGCAACAACCGCCAGCAGGCGCAGCTCAAGTGGGATGAGTTCTCGAAGAACTAGTCCGAGACCCGGTCGAAGGGCGCTCCGCCGACGGCTGTCGCCGCCAGCGGGGCGCCGCTAGATCGACTGCGGGCCCCGGCATCGTGCCCAGCGTGCTGAAGCGATGACCGCGTTGCTCGGCCGCCACCTGCCGGTTCAGATCGAGGGCGTGAGCAAGACCTACGGGGCGGTGACAGCGGTCGACCGGGTCACGCTGGCCGTCGATCAGGGCGAGTTCGTGACCCTGCTGGGCCCTTCCGGGTCGGGCAAGACCACGCTCCTCATGATGCTGGCGGGCTTCGTCCAGCCGACCGCCGGCGATATCCTGGTGGGCGGTCAGTCGATCAAGCACCTGCCGCCGCACAAGCGGAACATCGGCATGGTGTTCCAAAACTATGCTTTGTTTCCGCATCTCAGCGTCTTTGACAACATCGCGTTCCCGCTGAAGCTGAGAAGGCTGCCTGGGGCCGAGATCGAATCCCGGGTTGGCGAAGCTCTCGACCTCGTCCGACTCCAGGGCCTTGGCAGGCGTCGGATCCACGAGCTGTCGGGCGGCCAGTCGCAACGCGTCGCCCTGGCACGCGCGATCGTGTTCGAGCCTAGCATCATGCTGATGGACGAGCCGCTGTCAGCCCTCGACAAGAGACTTCGCGACCAGATGCAGGTCGAGATCCGCCGGTTGCACGAGGCGCTCGGGGTAACCACGATCTACGTGACTCACGATCAGCGCGAAGCATTGACGCTGTCCGACCGCATTGCCGTCATCGACCGCGGCCGGTTGATGCAGTTCGATGTGCCGCGGACAGTCTACGACCATCCGGCCAATGCCTTCGTCGCGGAATTCATCGGCGAGTCGACCCTGCTGCCGGTCTTGGTCATCTCGGGCATCGCCACTGCCGAGGGGACACCGGTCATTACCCCATACCCCGTCCCCTCGACGGGAGAGCCGCTCAGCCTCGTGCTCAGGCCGGAGAAGCTGCACCTGGCCGTAGGCAACCAAAAGGACGGCGACACCAACTATCTCCAGGGCACGTTGCTGCGCGCCATGTTCCAGGGCGAGAGCATCCTCTACACCGTGAGACTCGCAAACGGCACCGAGATCATGGTCCGCGACCTCGGTCGCGAGGGAGGCGGCGTGTATCGCGTGGGGCAGGCGGTCCGCATCGCGTTTCACCGCGACGACGCCCTCGTCATTCCCGGCCGGCAGCCATGACCACGATCGAGGTGGCCCGAGGTGGCAGCCTGATGGACCTAGAACGCCGGCAACGGATTGAGCACGTGCTCTTGGTCGTGCCGGCACTCGCGGTGATCGTCCTGGTCGTGGCGCTACCGATTGCCTGGATGTTCGTGCTGTCGTTTCTCGGTGAAGACGGACGGTTCACACTTGAGAATTACCAGATTTTCTTCACCCGTGGCGGCTACCTCGGCGTGATCGGTACCACGTTCGAAGTCTCGGTCGTCGTAGCGCTGCTGACGTTGCTGCTCGGTTATCCCGTGACTTATCTGCTGGTCGGACTTTCGCGTCGGCTGGCCACGTTCGCGCTGCTTGCGATTATGCTGCCCTACCTCACCTCGATCCTCGTTCGCACCTATGCGTGGCTGGTACTGCTCGGCCGGCGCGGCATCGTCAACAGCACGCTCATGTCCCTCGGCTGGATCGACGACCCGCTGCCGCTCCTCTACAATCTGACCGGCACGGTCGTCGGCATGGTCCACATCATGTTGCCGTTGCTCGTCCTGCCGCTCTACGGCTCGATGAAATCCATTGATCCGAACCTCATGCGGGCCGCTTCCAATCTTGGCGCCAGTCCGCTGGCGGCCTTCTGGCGCGTCTATTTCCGGCTGTCGCTGCCCGGCGTCGCCGCCGGCACCTTCCTGGTGTTCGTCTCTTGCCTCGGTTTCTTCATCACCCCGGCGATCCTCGGCGGCGGACGCGTGGTCATGATGGCACAGCAGATCGCCAAGGCGGTCGCCGTCGGCAGCCATTTCGGCGTTGCCAGCGCCCTCGGGGTCGGGCTGCTGACGACCACGGTGACCGTGCTCATGCTCGGGCGGCGTTTGCTCCGGTTCGAGGTCGGCCGGCTATGAACCCATTGGCCTCCTTCATGAAGCGCCCGGCGACCGATACCCAGGTGGCGCACTGGCAGAGGCTGTGGCTCTACGTCTTCGTCGCCCTGGTACTTGTCGTCCTGATCCTGCCGACCCTGATCGTGATCCCGATCTCGTTCACCGCGTCTTCGTTCATGGAGTTTCCGCCGCGGAGCTACTCGCTCCGCTGGTACAGAGTCTATCTCCAATCCAGCGAGTTGATGGACGCGACTTGGATCTCCCTCCAGGTGGCGACGCTGACGACCCTGGTGGCGACGCCGTGCGGCGTGGCCGCGGCCTATGGGGTCCGCTGCCTCAGGACTGGCCACGCCGATCTCCTGGCCGGCATTGTCGTGCTGCCGCTGATCGTCCCGGTCATCCTGATCGCCATCGGCCTGTTCTTCGTCTACATCCCCCTTGGCTTCAACAACACCATCCTCGGCCTCGTGGTCGCCCACACCGGTCTCAGTGTTCCCTTCGTCTTCGTCATCGTGCTGACGCGGCTCAGGCAGTTCGACTTCCGCCAGGAGCAGGCGGCGCAGAGCCTGGGTGCCAACCGGGGGCGGGCCTTCCTGACGGTGACGCTCCCGCAGATCAAGTTCTCCGTGATCGCCGGCGCCTTGCTGGCCTTCATCACGTCGTTCGACGAGGCCGTGGTCGCCTACTTCGTCGGCACCGGACCGATGTCGACGTTGACGCGGCGGATGTTCATGTCGCTGGAATACGGGGTCGAGCCGACCATCGCCGCGATTTCGACCCTTCTGGTGGCGCTCACAGTCCTCATCGTGGTCGTCACGCAGATCTTGGTCGTGGAACGGCCGAAGTGACTGCGCTCGAGATCGGCGACGTTGCGATCCGGCAGATCGTCGAGA
>JACQAG010000095.1 GCA_016195085.1 Pseudomonadota bacterium
CCTCTCCCCCAGTGGGGGAGAGGGTTGCGAAGGGTTGGCGTGGCGCCAGCCACGCCTTACCCGGTCGGGACGGTTGGGGACGGATCCTCCCGTCCCCAACGCCCGCGCCGGAAGGATCCGGCGCGGACGTCCCCGACGGGTGAGGGGGATTCCACGTCACCGGAGTTCGCACTACCCAACAACCGGCGCCGGAGACAATCGGCGCACCTTCCAAAGCGGAACCAACAAACGATGGCGGCGAACAAGAAGCTCTACGTCCTGCCGGGCGACGGCATCGGCCCCGAGGTCATGGCCGAGGTACGCCGCGTCGTCGGCTGGTTCGACAAGAACCGCGCGATCACCTTCGATTTGGCCGAGGGTCTGGTTGGCGGCGCCTCCTTGGATGCCCATGACACGCCCTTGACCGACAAGACCTTGGCCGATGCGGTCGCCGCCGATGCCATCCTGTTCGGCTCGGTCGGCGGACCGAAATGGGATTCGCTCGCCTTCGAGAAGAAGCCCGAGCGCGGTCTCCTGAAGCTGAGGAAGGAGATGGACCTCTTCGCCAATCTCCGGCCGGCGACGGTCTTCGAGGCGCTCATCGATGCCTCCACCCTCAAGCCCGAGGTGATCAAGGGCTGCGACATCATGGTCTTGCGCGAGCTCACCGGCGGCGTCTATTTCGGCCAGCCCAGGGGCATCGAGACCCGGCCCGACGGGACCAAGCGCGGCCTCGACACCCAGGTCTACACCACGCCCGAGATCGAGCGCATCGCCAGGGTCGGCTTCGAGCTGGCGAAGAAGCGCCGCAACAAGGTGCACTCGGTCGATAAGGCCAATGTGATGATGACCGGGGTGCTCTGGCGCGAGACCGTGACCAAGCTGCATCAGGCCGAGTTCGGAAATGTCGGGCTCGAGCACATGTACGCCGACAATTGCGCCATGCAGCTCGTGCGCAACCCGCTGCAGTTCGACGTGATCGTCACCGATAACCTATTCGGCGACATGCTGTCCGACTGCGCGGCCATGCTGACGGGCTCGCTCGGCATGCTGCCCTCGGCCTCGCTGGGCGCGCTCGATCCCAGATCGGGCAAGCGCCACGCGCTCTACGAGCCGGTGCATGGCTCGGCGCCCGACATCGCCGGCAAGGGCATCGCCAATCCTCTAGCTGAGCTCCTGAGCTTCGCCATGCTGCTCCGCTATTCCTTCGATCTGCCCGAGGACGCGGATTTGGTCGAGAAGGCGGTCAAGAACGTGCTGGCCTCAGGCAAGCGCACCGCCGACATCGCCGCCAAAGGCAAGACGCCGGTCTCGACCAAGGCGATGGGCGATGCGGTCCTGGGCGAGCTCGACCGGCTCGCCAGGTAGGGCTCCGCTTCCGGTTCGCATGCGAGCGCGGTCGACGGTGCCTGCCCGAACTCGATGCCGTGTGCGATGAGGGCGTCCTGCTCGGCTTCCCGTCGGGAGCGGGCGAGAGCGCTGGTGCCGATGAGGCGAACGACCCTGGCCCCTTCTCCCGCCAGAGCGACCAGCCGTTCGGTTGCGTCGAGATCGGCCGGGATTCGCCGAGCCTCGCTCCGCGCCAAGGCCAGAACCGCCGGGGCGGCGGTCTCGTCATGGACGACGATTTCGGCCTCTTGCAGCAGGCGGAGAGCCTTCAGCGTCAGGTGGTCGATCTCCCCCAGCGCATCCTCGACATAGTGGACCATGCCCATGGGTGGACCGGGCCGACCGGCGCAAGAGCGATCCAGCTGCCGCCTGAGGAGCTGAAGGCCCTCGGTCCATCGTCCGGCTGAGATAAGCTCGGCGACGGGGCCGCTGAAGATGGCAACCCAGAAGCGGCGGCGCGCCGCCGCATCGCTGAGCCGTCGCCTGACGTCGTTGCGCAACGCTCCGGCGAAGGCGGCGAGCTGGCCGAGCGCGCCGGGGAGCATGCTTTCGATGCGCATCTTGACGAGCTGCGTCAGCACCGGGGAGGTGCCGCCGCTGGAAATCGCCACGACCAGCGGCGAGCGATCGACGACAGCCGGCATGATGAAGCTGCAAAGTGCTGGACGATCGACCGCGTTGACCGGCAGGAAGCGGGCGCGCGCGGCCTCGGCTACGGCGGCATCGCCGGTCTCCTCACCCGTCGCCGCAATCGCCAGCACCGAGCCATCGAGATCGGCTGGAACGAATGCCGAGGCGCGATGCTCGCCCTGCTCGCGGATGAGCCAGCGGCTGAAATCCGGGTCGAGCCGCGGCGCCACCACGCGGATGCGGGCTCCAGCCCCGATGAGGAGCTTGGCCTTGCGCCAGGCGACCGCGTTGCCGCCGACGACGACGGCCAGCCGGTTCTCGAGGTCGAGGAAGATCGGGAAGTAGCGTGTCATGCCGGTGCCGCGTTGCCGAGGGAGGCGAGCAGACCGCGGATCTCCGGCAGGCAGGAGCCGCAGCTGGTGCCGGCGCCAAGCGCGCGGCCGACCGCCTCGGTGGTGTTGAAGCCCCCGGTCGCCGCGGCGCGCAAGATGGTCTCGCGGCCGACGGCGAAGCAGGCGCAAATCGTCGGGCCGGTATCGGCGCCGGGGGAAGCCGGCCGGGCGGCAAGCAGGAAGCGCCGGTCGGTTGCTTCCAAGGACGGCGCCTCGAACATCGTGGCGAGCCAATCCTCGTCCGGCAGAAACGAGTCCGGTGCCAGGAAGGCGCAGGCGGCGAGCCGGCCCTCCTGGATCGATGCGCCGCGGTGTTGTCCGGCGCCGGCGTCGTTGTATTCGATCCATTCGCCGCCGCCCTTCGAGCGGAGAATGCCGGTGAGCAAAGCCCAGCCTTCCGCCGGCGCCGTGCTGCCGGCAAGCTCATGCCGCCAGAACCCCTCGCGCGCGGTGATGACCGCGTATTCGTGTGGTGACGCATCGAGGGGTTCCAGCGCCAGCAGGATGGCCTGCCAGCGCGCCGGAAATCGGGACAGCCGAACCGGCGTGTGCTTGAGTTCAGGCTGCCCGGAAACCGGATCGTAGACGGGGTTGACGGCGGCATTGACGCAACCCTCACGGCTGAACTGGTCGGTCCAATGCATGGGGGCGAAAATCACGCCCGGGCGCTGTCCCGGATCGATCCTGACCCGGGCGCTGCAGCGTCCCCACCGGCTCTCGATCCGCGCGAGGTCGCCGCTGGCGATCCCGGCGGCGGCCGCGTCGGAGGCGTGCACATCGACGATCGGGCCGGGAGCGTGCCGGCTGAGCCGCGGCGACCGGCCGGTCCGCGTCATCGTGTGCCACTGGTCGCGGATCCGGCCGGTGTTGAGCGCCAAGGGGAATGCCGCATCCGGCTCGTGCCGAGGCGGCACCGGTGGTGTGGGCACCAGGCGGGCGCGGCCATCTTCCGTATAGAACCGGCCATCGGCGAAAAATCGCTCGCGGCGTCGCTCGGGCTCGGCCGGCACCGGCCAGCGCACCGGCTCCAGCCTCGCGTAGCCGGCATCGTCCAGAGAGGCGAGCGCCCCCAAATCGAAGTCCCTGGATCCGGCATTTTCGAATGCCGACAAGGCTGCATGCTCGCGGAATACCTCGGCCGGCGACCGGTAGGCAAAGCTCTCGGCGAAACCCAAGCGTCGGGCGACTTCGGCGATGATCCACCAATCCGGCCTCGCCTCGCCGGGCGCCGGCATGAAGGTGCGCTGGCGTGAGATCCGCCGTTCGGAATTGGTGACCGTGCCGTCCTTCTCGCCCCAGGCCAGGGCCGGCAGCAGCACATGGGCGTAGGAAGCCGTGTCGGTCCTGCGCATGCAGTCGGAGACGACGACGAGCTCGCAGCCGGCGAGCGCCCGGCGCACGCTGTCGCTGTCGGGCATGCTCACCGCGGGGTTCGTCGCCATGATCCACAGCACCTTGATCCGTCCCGTGGCCACGGCATCGAACATCTCCGCCGCCTTGAGGCCGGGTTTCAGCGCAATGGCAGGTGCTTTCCAGAAGCGGCGAACGCGCTCCACCTGCTCCGGCTCGAAGTCCATATGCGCGGCGAGCTGGTTGGCAAGAGCGCCGACCTCGCGGCCTCCCATGGCATTGGGCTGCCCGGTCACCGAGAACGGTCCGCTGCCCGGAGTTCCAATGCGGCCGGTCAGCAAATGGCAATTGATGATGGCGTTGACCTTGTCGCTGCCGCTGGAGGATTGATTGACGCCTTGGGAGTAGACGGTGACGACGCGGTCGGTCGCGGCAAACATCGAATAGAAGCAATGGAGCTCGGCTTCGCGAAGCCCGCACGACTCGGCGACGAGGGCGGCATTGGAGGCCGAGGCGCGTGCGACCGCCAGCGCCTCCTCGTAACCCGCAACGGCGGTGAGGAAGCCGGGCTTGGCCTTGCCGGCATCGACCAGCGCCACCAGGAGGCCGTTGAACAGCAGCACATCGGTGCCCGGCCGGATCGCCAGATGCAGATCGGCGATGTCGCAGCTTGCGGTTCGTCTGGGATCGATGTTGACGACGGTCAGCTCCGGACGCCTTGCCTTGGCCGCCGCCAAGCGCTGGTAGAGCACCGGGTGGCACCAGGCCAGATTCGAGCCGACGAGCACCACGACATTCGCCAGCTCCAAATCCTCGTAGGTGCCGGGAACCGTGTCGGCGCCGAAGGCGCGGCGGTGGCCGGCAACCGAGGAGGCCATGCACAGCCGCGAATTCGTGTCGATGTTGGCGCTGCCAAGGAAGCCTTTCATCAGCTTGTTGGCGACGTAATAGTCCTCGGTCAGCAATTGGCCGGAGACGTAGAAGCCGACCGAGTCCGCTCCGTGCTCCCCGATCGCGCGACCGATGCCGCCTGCCACCTCGGCCAGCGCGGTATCCCAGTCGACGCATCTTCCATGCAGCTCCGGATGGAGCAGTCTTCCTTCCAGGGACAAGGTCTCCGCCAGTGCCGCACCCTTCGAGCAAAGCCGGCCGTGGTTCGCCGGATGCTCCTCGTCGCCGGCAACGACGATGCCGCCCCCTTCCGCCGCCGAGGCGAGGATGCCGCAGCCGACGCCGCAATAGGGGCAGGTCGTGCGCGTGGCGTTCGCTCGGCGCATCCCTTGTCCCTTATCCGTTCAGTACACGTCGCGCTGATAGCGCTTGTCGCGGACGAGGCCGGCGAGGAAGGATTTCGCCTTCTCCTCGGACATGCCCCCCTGGCTGGCGACGATCGCGCCCAGGGCCCGATCGACGTCGCGGGCCATACGCTTCGCATCACCGCAGACATAGACGTGCGCCCCTTCCTCGAGCCAGGCCCAGAGGGCGGTGGCGCTCTCGGACATTCGGTGCTGCACGTAGAGCTTTTTCGGCTGATCGCGCGAAAAGGCGGTGTCCAGCGAGGTCAGCAACCCGTCCCGCCGCCAGGCTTCGATCTCCTCGCGATAGAGGAAGTCGAGGGCGCTGTGCTGATCGCCGAAAAGCAGCCAATTGCGGCCGCTGGCGCCCACGGCGCGGCGCTCCTGCAGAAAGGCCCGGAACGGCGCCACGCCGGTGCCCGGTCCGATCATGATGATGGGGGTGGCGGGATCGGCGGGCAGGCGGAAGCCATGGGAGGGCTGCACATAGGCGCCAAGCTCGCCGCCGCCGATGGCGCGCTCGGCCAAGTATGTCGACGCGACACCCTTGCGCCGCCGCCCATTGCGCTGGTAGCGCACCACCGCAACGGTGAGGTGGACCTCGCCCGCATGCGCCTTCGGCGATGAGGCGATCGAATAGAGCCGCGGCCGCAAGGGTGTCAGCGCTGAGGTCAGCTCGGTGAGCGGCGGCCTTGCCGAGGGAAACGCGCGCAGCAGGTCGAGGAGATCGGGGTCCTCGATGCTCGCCGGCTCCAAGCCCTCGGCGAGCCGCGCCAACCCCCTTGCTTCCTCCGGCTCGCTTGCATAGGCCTTCATGAGCTCGATCACCGCATCGCTCGGCCGCGCGATGTCGAAGGCGCTGGCGAGCGCCTCGATCAAAGGACGACGCACCCCGTCGGGGCAATCCACCTCTGCGCATGGCGCCACGCCGATTGCGGCTACGGTATCGGCCACCAGCTCAGGACAATTCGCCGCAAAGAGACCGAGGCTGTCGCCGACCTCGTAGTCGAGCGCGCTGCCGTTCAGATGCAGGACTACGTGGCGCGTATCCTTTGCCGAGGCCTCGTGGTTGAGCCGCCGCGTCCATTCGAAGCGGATCGGCGCCGCGGTTGCCGTCGGCGCTGCCGACACGACCGGGCCGGGACCGGCGGGTACGGCCTCGCCGATCAGCTTGCGCAGCATGCGCTGGGTCTCGCGTCCGCCGGGCGCGCAGAGCCCGAGATTCTTCTCGGAGCCGGCCGCCAACGCCTCGCCATAGCTCTGGCAGAGATAGCCGCACTGACCGCAGTCGAGCTGCGCCATCGCCGCCATCAGCATGCGTGCCGGCGGCTTGCCCTCGGCGAGCGCCAAGCGTTCGGCGATGGCGAGCGTCGGATCGTGCCAGGGAAATTCCTCGGCATCCGGTTGGGAAGGTTGGGCGGGCAACACCTCGCCCGACAGCAATCCGGCGAAGAAGCCATTCAGCCAGGCGCGCTGCGTCGTGGTGAACGGCGCCGACTCGGGAATGAGCGGAATCCCGGTCACGCGGCCTCCGCGCCGGGCGACGCTGCGGCGGCTTCGAACAGGCGGCGGAGTGCCGCCAAATCGTGGCGGGCGACGAAGGCTTGAAAGCTTTCGCCGGGCTGGCTGCGGTGCTCGACATAGGCCCGGAGCATCCCTTCGATCCGGCCGAGCACCAGAGCGAAGGGGACGGACGGCCAGAGCTCGCGGGCGATGCGCTGCTCGGCGCCGGCAGCACCGCCGACGAAGATGTGATAGCCCTCGACCAAGTCCTCGCCCTCGGCCACCTTGACGCCGAGGAGACCGATGTCGGCGACGGCGTGCTGCGCACAGGAATTGGGGCACCCCGTCAGATGGATGTTGACGGGCTGATCGAGAGCGACGCGCGCCTCCAAATGATCTGCCAGCGCCAGCGCCTGACCTTTGGTGTTGGTCGCCGAGAACTTGCAGCCGGTATTGCCGGTGCAAGCGACGAGCGCGCTGCGGATGGAGCTGGCGGACCAAGTGAGTCCCGCCGCTTCCAGGTGCTGCTTGGCTGCTCCCAGTGCCGCTTCGGGAATGTCGGAGATCAACAGGTTCTGCCAGACCGTCAGTCGGATGGTACCGCTGCCGTGCTCATCGGCGATGTCGGCGAGTGCCTGCATCTGGGCCACGCTGAGGCGGCCGACGGGCAGGGCGACGCCGATATAGGAGAGGCCGTCCTCAGATTGGCGGTGGATGCCGATATGGCCGTGCTTCAGGATCGGCGGCCGTGGCTCGAACGCGGCGGCGGGCGCCCTCCTCCATGGGAATGGCAGCCGCTTCTCGGTCTCCGCCATGAAGCGCTCGATTCCCCAGGCATCGAGCAGGTATTTGAGGCGCGCGCGCTTGCGGTCGCTGCGGTCGCCATGCTCGATGAATACCCGCACCACCGCGGCCGCGACGGCGACGCACTCCTCGGGCGCGACGACGACGCCGGTGTCCTTGGCGAAGTCGCCGTGGCCGGTGATGCCGCCGAGGCCCAAACGGAAATACACGCCGGGAGCGGCCACCTTGGCGTCGGTGAGCCTACACGCGGCAAAGGCGATGTCGTTGGTGTCCTCCAGGACCGATACTTGCCCGCCGCCGTCGAAGGCGATGTTGAACTTCCTGGGCAAGCCGTACATCTCGCGGTGGTTCAGGATGTAGTGGTGCAGCGCGCGGGAGAGCTCGCGCGTGTCGATGAGCTCTTGCGGGTCGATTCCCGCCGTGGGGCTGCCGGTGATGTTGCGAATGTTGTCGGCGCCCGCACCCCGCGAGGTCAGGCCCAGCTCTTGGATGGCCATGAGCACGGCAGGAGCCGCGCCGACGGCGATCTCGCGGATCTGCAGGTTGGCGCGCGTGGTGACGTCGGCATAGCGGCCGCCGAAGCGCTGGGCGATGTCGGCGACGCCGCGGAGCTGATGGGCATTGAGGATGCCGCCGGGCATGCGCAATCGGCACATGAAGGAGTCTTGAGCCGGGGCGACGTAGAAGAGCCCATGGAACTTGTGCAGGAAGACGTCGGTGCCCTTGGGAAAGCGACCGGTCTTGGCATTGGCCGCGATCTCGTCCCAGAGATCGAAAGGATTCTTGTCGCGCTTCGCCCGCTCTTCCGCCGTGAGCCGCTTGCCATCGGCCAGCACGCGGGCTTGCGCGGCATGGTGGATCGACTCCGGCCCGGAGGGTGCCGCGGCACCGTTGCCGTGCGTTCCGAGCATGGGCGCCAGCGCGTGGGCGCCGCGGCGCGCCTCGACGCCGCTGGCGAAGCCCTCGAGATAGCGCTTCTGCTCCTCGGTGAAGTCGAAGCTGCCGGTCATGGGACCGCCGCCGCCATCGGCAGGGCGGCAGCGGGACGTTCATCGCCGCCGCCGCGGCCGCCTCTCTCGGCGAGCTGGCGACCGAAGATGAGGTCATGGCGCCATGCCTCGATCGGCCGGTTCTGGCGCACCAGCTCGGCATACCAGCCGGCATCGCTGATATCGCCATAGAGCACGGCACCCTGCAGACGGCCGGCCGAAAGCACGAGCTTGCGGTAGACGCCGCGGGCCGCGTCGTCGAGGAGGATCTCCTCGGCGCCGTCGGTGGCATCGAGATCGCCCAGAGAATAGGTATCGATGCCGGCGATCTTGAGGCTGGCCGTGGCGATCGAGCCACGGTAGGCGGCATCGCGCACGCCGGCCAGATGTTTGGCCAGGATCCGCGATTGTTCCCAGATCGGGCCAACGAGACCGTAGACGCGGCCCTGATGCTCGATGCACTCGCCGAGCGCGTAAATGCGGGGATCGGAGGTCTGCAGACGATCGTCCACCACCACCCCCTTGCGGCAATCGAGGCCTGCCGCCAGCGCCAGCGCGGTATTGGCGCGGATCCCCACGCCCATCACCACAAGATCGGCCGGCAGCGTCCGTCCATCGCCGAGGCGAATGCCGGTAGCCCGCCCCCGGCCGAGGATCGCCGCGGTTTCCGCCGGCATGACGAACCGGATGCCGCGCCGGATGAGAGAGGCTTTCAGCATGTCGGCCGCGCGGCGGTCGAGCTGCCGTTCCATGATCCAGGGCATGAGGTGGACGACCGTCACCGCCATGCCGCGGCGCCTGAGTCCGTCGGCCGCTTCCAGGCCCAGGAGCCCGCCGCCGATGACGATCGCGCGCGTTCCGGCGGCGGCGGCGGCGATCATGCGCTCGACATCGGCGAGATCGCGAAAGGCGACGACACCGGCGAGATCGGCTCCGGGGATGGGGAGCATGACCGGGGTGGAGCCGGTCGCCAGCACCAGAAGGTCATAGGGGACAGCGGCATCGCGGTCGGTCCGCACCAGGCCCTCAGTCCGGTCGATCGCCGTCGCCGTCTCGGCCGAGCGCAGCAAAACGCCGCGGGCGGCATACCAGGCAGCATCGTGGGTGACGATGTCGTGACGCTCGCGGTCGCCGGCGAGCACGGCGGAGAGCAGGATGCGGTTGTAGCTGCCGCCGGCCTCGGCGCCGATCACCGTAATGGCGAAGCGTCCGGGGGCGGCGGCCAAGAGATCCTCCACCAGCCGCGCGCCGGCCATGCCGTTGCCGACGACGACCAGGCGCGCCCTTGCTTCCATGCCGTCCACCCGCACCCCCTCTAGGCCGCGTGCAGACCGGGCCGGCGATAACGGGCATAGAGGAACTCCATGACCGCGGCCCGGCAGCGCAAATAGGTCGCATCGGAAGCGAGCTCGAGCCGCCGCCGCGGCCGCGGCAGCCCGACCTCCCGCAACGCGCCGATCCCCGCCCCGGGGCCATTGCTCATCATCACGATGCGGTCGGAAAGCAGCACCGCCTCATCCACGTCATGGGTGATCATCAGCACGGTGTTGCCGAGCTTCTCGTGGATTTCCATGACCGAGTCCTGTAGGTGCGAGCGCGTGAGGGCATCCAGCGCGCCGAAGGGCTCATCCAGGAGCAGCACCTTCGGCTCCATCGCCAAGGCGCGGGCCAGGCCGACGCGCTGCTTCATGCCGCCGGAGATCTCGCCCGGCCGCTGGTCCTTCGCCTGGGCCATCTGCACGAGCTCGAGATTGTGCATGACCCAGTCGTGGCGGACCGCCCTCGCTTGCTGGCGCAGGACCTTGTCGACGGCGAGGCGGACGTTCTCGTAGACGGTGAGCCAGGGCAGGAGCGCGTGATTTTGGAACACCACGGCGCGGTCGGGCCCCGGCGCATCGACCACCTTGCCCTCGAGCAGGACGACGCCGAGACTCGCCTCGACGAGCCCGGCCACGATGTTGAGCAAGGTCGACTTGCCGCAGCCGGAATGGCCGATGATGGAGATGAATTCGCCGCGGTCGATCTTGAGCGTGACGTTGCTGAGGACCTCGGTCGTCATGGCACCCCGGGTGAAGGTCTTGCCCACGCCCTCGATGCTGAGATAGCTGGTCACGGTTTCCTCCTCAGTTCGCCGACGTGCCGCGCGAGATCAGCGCGCCCAGGAGCGCGATCATCCGGTCGAGCACGAAGCCGACCAGGCCGACATAGATGAGCGCCACGATGATGTCGCCGATGAGCGAGCTGTTCCACGCATCCCAAATGAAGAAGCCGATGCCGACGCCGCCGATCAGCATCTCGGCGGCGACGATGGCGAGCCAGGAGAGCCCGATGCCGATCTTGAGGCCGGTGAAGATGTAGGGAACGGTCGCCGGCAGCATGATCTTCCAGAAATATTCCGGACCCGAAAGCCGGATGACGCGCGCAACGTTGGTGTAGTCCTGGGGAATGTTCCTGACGCCGACCGAGGTGTTGATGATGATCGGCCAGACCGAGGTGATGAAGATCACGAAGATCGCCGAGGGCGTGCCCTCGCGGAAGGCGGCCAGCGACAGCGGCAGCCAGGCGAGCGGCGGCACCGTGCGCAGGACTTGGAAGATCGGATCGAGCCCGCGCAAGGCCCAGGTGCTCTGCCCGATCAGCACGCCCAATGCGATGCCGATGATCGCCGCCAGCAGGTAGCCGACGGCAACACGGCGCAGGCTGGCGATGATGTGCCAGAACAAACCTTTGTCGAGACCGCCGCGGTCGAAGAAGGGATTGCTGATCAGCTCCCAGGATTTCTGCACCACTGTGCTCGGTGGCGGCAGCGTGGCTCCCGCCTGCGAGCACAGCACTTGCCAGAGAGCGAGCAGCACGCCGATCATGATCAACGGCGGCAGCAGCCGATTGCCGGTTTCGCGCAAGGCCGAGGCGACCCGGTCACCGAGTGGCGAGCGCGGCAGCTTCAGCATCACCACCTCGGCGGAGAGTGCAGCGGCCGGCTCGAAGGCGCTCGGGGATCGGACCGGCTCGGCCATATCCTTGCTGCTGGCGGCAAGGCGGCTCATACGATCCTCTTGATCGCGAGGCTATCGAGATAGGCCTGCGGGTTCTCCGGGTCGAAGACCTTGCCGTCGAAGAACGTCTCCTTGCCGCGCGAGGTGCCGGCCGGGATGTCCGCGGCAGGGACGCCGATGGCCTTTGCCGCCTCGCGCCAGAGATCTTCGCGGTTCACCTTCTTGATGAGCGCCTTCGTGTCGGTCGCAGGCGGCAGATAACCCCAGCGGATGTCCTCGGTCAGAAACCAGAGCTCGTGGCTCTGGAAGGGATAGGAGGCGTGATCCCGCCAGAACTTCATCAGGTGCGGGCTCGCCTTCACCTCGCGGCCGTCACCGTAGACGAAGGTGCCCCGGGCGCGGCCGACGATGTCCTCGACCGGCACGTTGAACCAGGAGCGGCGGCCGACGATCTGGCACATCTCCTCCTTGTTCTCGTCCTTGTCGCACCAAATCTGCGCTTCCTCGACCGCCATGAGGGCGGCGAGCGCCGCCTTCGGGTTCTTGTCCGCCCAATCGGCCCTGACCGCGAAGCTCTTCTCCGGGTGCTTGTTCCACAGCTCGCCCGTGGTGAGCGCGGTATAGCCGAGCCCCTGGTTCACCAATTGTGCGTTCCACGGCTCGCCGACGCAGAACGCCTCCATGGTGCCGACCTTCATGTTCGCCACCATCTGCGGCGGCGGCACGACGATGACCTGCGCGTCCTTGTTGGGATCGATGCCGCCGGCGGCAAGCCAATAGCGAAGCCAGACGTCATGCGTCCCGCCCGGAAAGGTCATGGCGCATTTCACCTCGGCGCCGGCGGCGCTCATTTTCTTGAACGCGGCGCTGAGCGGCGCCGAATCGAGCTTGGCGCCGGTGGCGAGATGGGTCTTCGCCACCGAGATGCCCTGGCCGTCGAGATTGAGCCGCGCCAGGATGTACATCGGCACGGGCTGGTTGTTCTGGGTGACGGCGCCGGTGGTGATGAGATAGGGGAACGGCGTCAGGATATGGGCGCCGTCGATGCCGCCCTTGTCGGAGCCGAGCACGATGTTGTCGCGGGTCGTACCCCAGGATGCCTGCTTCGCCACCTCGATATCGGGCATGCCGTATTTGGCGTAGAAGCCTTTCTCCTTGGCGATGATGAGCGGCGCCGAGTCGGTGAGCGCGATATAGCCGAAGGTGGCCTTCTTGATCTCCGGGCCGGTCCCTTGGGCGAACGCGCCGGCGGGGAATGCCGCGCGCAACGCGGAGATGAGCGCGGCGGTGCCGGCGATCCCGGCTCCGCCGGCGATGAGCTCGCGGCGCGTCGGCCGGCCTTCGGCTGGGATCGGCGAACCGGTCGTTGGCTTCGAACGGCGCATGTTGGGTTCCTCGTCGGTGGTGTCTTGGAAGGGAATGGGGGTGTCTTGGAAGGGCATTGGTTCACACGCTCCAGCGCTGCGAGGATGGCGGCTGCCGCAACGGCGGCTCCGCCGCGTAGCGCTCGAGGTCGCAAGGATCGAAGACGCGGCCGTCGACGAATTCGTCCGGACCCATGGCGAGCGGTCCGGCGGCGCCTTCGAGCGCCCACGGGCGGGCATGCTCGCCTTCGCGCTTGCGGTCGGCTTTCGGGCAATTGAGACCCAAGCCCGCCGCCACGCCGCGGTAGAGATCGGGGCGATACACCGCTGCCGCCGTCGCCGCGATGTCGACCGCCGGGTCGAGCTGGCCCCAGCGGCGCATCTGCGTCAGCGTCCACTCGGCATGGGAGAGCCAGGGAAAGCCGGCGGCATTGCGGTGGAAGACGTGGAAGTCAGGCACTGCCTCAGGGGGCTCGTTCTGCGCGCGGCAAAGCCCGCCGGTGAGCGAGAGCGCGACGATGTCCTCGGGCAGGTCGACGTAGCGGCCGCTGGTCAGGATGCGGGCGACCTCCCAGCGATTGCCCGGATCGTCGGCCCAGCATTGCGCCTCGGCGAGGGCGGAGATGAGCGCCTGGTGGGTGTCGGGATGCCGCTCGGCCCAGCCGGCCGAGACGCCCAAGACCTTTTCCGGATGATTGTTCCAGATCTCGTAGCTGGTGAGCGCGATGCGGCCGATGCCGAGCTCGACCGCGCGCCGGTTCCAGGGCTCGCCCACGCAGAAGCCGTCGATGCGTCGGGCCATGAGGTGAGCGACCATCATCGGCGGCGGCACCACCGAGAGCCTTATGTCGCGATCCGGGTCGATGCCCGCCGCGGCGAGCCAGTAGCGCAACAGGTAATTGTGGGAGGCATAGGGAAAGGTCACGGCGAAGCCGAGCGGCGGCGCGCCTGCGGATTTCCGGCGCTCGAGGACGCGCTTCAGCGCGAACGCGGTCAGCCGGTGGTCGGCGGCCGCTTCCGGCACCGCGCTCGCCAGCAGCTGCCACAGCTCCACCGACAGCGTCACGGCGTTGCCGTTGAGGCCGAGGTTCAAGGCGGTGATCATCGGCGTCTTGATGCCGCCGAGACCAAGGCTGGCGGCGATCGGCATCGCCGCCAGCATGTGGCCCCCGTCGAGCGCCCCGAAGGCGACCTTGTCGCGCACATTCGCCCACGACGCCTCGCGCGTCAGGGTCGCCTCGATGCCCCATTTGCGGAAGAATCCGCGCGCTTCAGCAACCGCCAGCGGCGCGCAATCGGTGAGCGGCACGAAACCGAGCCGCACCTGCTTCGTTTCCAGGCGATCGCCTGGCGACGGCGCTTGGTTGGCTTCTGCCGGTGACGACTTTCGACGACCTTGTCTCTGCATTGCGCTCTCGACCTCGACTGCAAAGCTGTGAACCCCGCGGCGGCACCGATCGGTTTCCGCCAGCGCAAAACCATGCCCAGCCCGCGAGCCGTGTCTGCTCGTGGATGGACATCCTTGTCCCCGTGCCGCACCGCCGTTGGCGCAGCCCATTTGCCTTGTTTGGGATCCGAGCCGTTCCGCCGTTGGCCGCTCGGACGAGCCCTGCCGATCCTGCGGCGGGCTCGTGAAATCCCGGTTGCACTGCAGCAAAGCCCGTGCCAGGGTCCGGTGGAACGGTCTAACTAATTGTTAATACGATGTTTTCAGTGTTCTGGGGGGTCGCGGGGAGGTATCGGCGGCGGCGCCGCACGCCTACGGATCGAGCAATGGCGGCGCGTCCGCGACTAATTCCGCGGCACTCCCATCGCTATCGCTTGTGCAGAAGCTGAGCGTAAGTGATGAGCGCCTCGGCCACGTCGACCAGTCGCTTGTTCTGGTCCATCGCGAGCTTGCGCAAGGTCCGATACGCATCCTCTTCGGACATGCGCTTCTCGTCCATGAGAAGACCTTTGGCGCGTTCGATGACGCGGCGCTCCTTGAGGCTGGTCTTGGTCTTTTCCAGCTCCTGACGCAGTGCCTGGAACTCCTTGAAGCGGGCGATGGCGACATCGAGCACCGGCTTGACGCGACGGCTGCTGAGCCCGTCGACCACATAGGCGCTGACCCCGGCCGATATGGCCTCTTCGATCATCTTCGTATCGGAGGTGTCGACGAACATGACGATGGGTCGCGGCACCTCGCGGCTGATTGCACGCAAGCTCTCCAAGGTGTCGCGGCTGGGCGAGTCCATGTCGACGATGATGACGTCCGGTGCCGACGCCTTCACCCGCTCGACCAAGTCATCCTCCGGCCGCGCCACGGCGGCGATGCGGCAGCCGGCTTCGACGAGGCTTTCCTCCACGATCTTGGCGCGCGCCGGATCCTCGTCGACGAGCAGCACCCGCAACGCCGGTAGCGGTTTATCCGCGGCATTCGAATCGACGGACATCGAGGGACAACCTGCGTCGGGCGCCATGGAACCATTGTGCAGTGCAATAAATGGACCAGGGTTCCGAACGCAGGCTGCCCGCGGATCCTAAGATTGCTGGCTATTTCGCGCCTGACCAATCCTTAGGCAGCGCAGCAATCGAAGGATCGCCTATCCCTGTGCCATCGGCGGGGCCGGCACGGCCGAGGCCGCACCTAGTGTGATGATTCCGAAGTTCATATCCGAACTTCGGAATCTGAATCACACTAGATTCAATAGATTAGTGGCCCGCTTGTCTCAGAAATTCGCTGACGAATTTCTGCGGCGGGACACTAGGTGATCGGGTGCGTCCGCGTCACATCCAGGGGATGATCGATCAGCGGCTGTACACGTCCTAGGAAGCGCAGGGTGCGCGGCAGTTCGGCATGGGTCTCGAACGCCGCCTCGTCGATCCAGCGCGAGTGGATCCAGAACAGCCTGGGATCGCGGACGGAACGATAGGCTGCAATCGCCAAGCAACCCAGCTCGGCCCGCACTGCCGGGACCTGCTCGCTGAGCGCCGCCGCGACCGCGGCCTCCTGCCTCTGGTGGGCATGGAAGCGGGCGAATATGAAGAGCTCCATCGGGTTCTCCCTTCTCCCGCTCGCTTCTACGCCCTGAAGGCTGCCAATCCCTGTCAGGAATTCCTGCTAGTCTCGCCGCCATGCGGGCGAGCCGGCTCTTGTCGATCCTGATGACCTTGCAGACGCGGGGCCGGATGACGGCCGAAGCCTTGGCCCGGGAGTTCGAGGTCTCGATGCGCACGATCTATCGCGACATCGACCATCTGAGCCAGGCCAATGTGCCGGTCTACGCCGATCGCGGGCCGGGCGGCGGATTTCAATTGCTGGATGGCTATCGCACCAAGCTCGCCGGGCTTTCGCCGGCGGAGGCCGAGACGCTGTTCCTGGCGGGCCTGCCGGGGCCCGCCGCCGAGCTCGGGCTGGCCCAAGTGCTGGCGACCGCGCAGCTTAAATTGACCGCTGCCTTGCCGGAGTCGGCGCGCGCCACCGCGCGCCGGGTGTCGGCCCGCTTCCATCTCGATCCCGTCGGTTGGTTCCGGAGCAAGGATCAGGCCCTGTTGCTGCCCACCATCGCCAAGGCGGTGTGGAACGAGATGTGTCTGGAGGTGCGCTACAAGCGCGGCGAGCGCTGGGTCGCCCGCCGGCTGAAGCCCCTCGGCCTCGTGCTCAAGGCCGGCATCTGGTACCTCGTCGCCGAGGCAGGCGAGCAGATTCGCACCTATCGCGTCGCCAACATTCTCCAGCTTTCCCTCACCGACGACCGCTTCCAGCGCCCGAAGGACTTCGACCTGGTGCGGTTCTGGACGGATGCCGCCAGCGCCTATGAGAGCGGTCTCTTTCGCGCGACGGCGACGCTCCGCCTGTCGCCCACGGGGCTGGCCAAGCTCGATCTCCTGGGCTCGGCGGTGGCCGAAGCCGCTTTTGCATCGGCGGGACCGGTCGAGGCGGACGGGCGGGTGCGCGCGGTCATTCCGATCGAGTCCATCGATCAGGCGGCGGCGGATCTCATCCGGCTCGGCGCGGAGGCGGAGGCGCTCGAGCCGCCGATACTGCGAGACCGCATCGCCGAGATGGCGCTGGATCTCTGGCGCCTCTACCGCGACGGCGCCGCCGGATCCAAGACGCCGGCGGCCTCCAGCTCGCGGCCCAGACGGAAAGTGACGAAGAGCCAGAACATGCGGAAGTCGCTCGCGAGCGACCACAACGGATAAGTGAAGGTCGCCGGCCGGTTGCGCTCGACCATGAGATGGGCGAGCCAGGCGAAGAGATAGCCCGCGACCGCGGACGCCGGCAGCAGACGCCAATCCCCGGACGCGCCCGCGAGCGCCAGCAGCAGCAGACCGAGAGCGGTGCCGAGATAGTGCAGCGCCCGGGTCAAGGGACGGCGATGCTCTCTGAGATAAAACGGCCAGAACTCCCCATAGGCGGCGATGCGCTGGGCCATGGGGAGGATGCTCCTTCTCCCGGTGCTCGAGTCCTTGCAAACAAGGTGGTGCGAGCGTAAGTCAACCGGGCTTGCTCAAAAATAGGGACTTCGCCCATGGGTTATAGGGTCGCGGTGGTCGGCGCCACCGGCAATGTCGGCCGCGAGATGCTGAAGACGCTGGCGGAGCGGGAGTTCCCCGTCGACGACGTGGTGGCGCTCGCCTCCGAGCGCTAGGTCGGCGGCGAGGTTTCCTTCGGCGAGGACGATAACCTCAGGGTCCAGGATCTGGCGCACTTCGATTTCAAGGGCACCGACATCGTGCTCTCCTCGCCGGGTGCCAAGGTATCGGCGGGATTCGCGCCCCGGGCGGCGCGCGCCGGCGCCGTGGTGATCGACAACACTTCGCAATTCCGCATGGACCGCGACGTGCCGCTGGTGGTGCCGGAGGTGAACGGCCAAGCGATCGCCGGATACGCCAAGCGCCACATCATCGCCAATCCCAACTGCTCGACCATCCAGATGGTGGTGGCCTTGAAGCCGCTCCACGACATCGCGCGCATCAAGCGCGTGGTGGTGGCGACATACCAATCGACCTCGGGTGCCGGCAAGGAGGCGATGGACGAGCTCTTCAACCAGACCCGGGGCATCTATGTGAACGACGCCGTGACACCCGATCGCTTCACCAAGCAGATCGCCTTCAACGTCATCCCCCACATCGATGTGTTCATGGATGACGGCTCGACCAAAGAGGAATGGAAGATGGCGGTCGAGACCAAGAAGATCCTCGATGCGTCCATCGAGGTGGTGGCGACCTGCGTGCGGGTGCCGGTGTTCATCGGCCATGGCGAGGCGGTGAATGTCGAGTTCGAGCACGCGATCGACGAGAAGACGGCGCGGAGCGCGCTGCGCAAGGCCCCCGGCATTTCCGTCGTCGACCACCGTGCGGACGAGGGCTACGTCACCCCGACCGAGGCTGCCGGCGAGGATTCCGTCTTCGTGAGCCGCATCCGCGCCGACCGCACGGTCAAGCACGGGCTCAGCTTCTGGGTCGTCTGCGACAATCTGCGCAAAGGCGCGGCCCTCAACGCCGTGCAGATCGCCGAGACCCTGGTCAAAGACTATCTGAGCAAGGGCAAAGCCGCTTAGCTACTCCAACCGTTCGATCGCGAGCAGCGTCGGCGGGGCGACGATGCGCTCGAGGGAAGGCACCAAAGTCAGCTCGCGCTCGCCCGAGGCTTCGGTTGCTTGGATCGCCTCCGCCACTCCCGAGGCGGCCAGCTGCAGGGAAGAGGCGAGCGAGCCGGTCGCGAGGTAGTGGCCCAGCAGCAGGGCGGCGATCAGATCGCCGGTGCCGTTGTAGCTCCTGGGCGACAGCCTGGCGCTGACCCGCCAGACGCCGTCTCCAGCGACGGCGAGCATGTCGATCCGATCATCGGCGCGGAGTCCGGTCACCACCACCGCGCGGGGCCCCAGCCTCAGCAGCTCCTTCGCCGCCAGCACGGCCGATTGCGGCCCGTCGATGCTGCGACCGGTCAAGTACCCGAGCTCATAGGCGTTGGGCTTGACGATGTCGGCGAGCGGCAGCAGCTCTGCCCGGATCGCTTCGGGCACGCCGGCTCGCACATAGGTGCGGCGGTCGTCGCCGATCACCGGATCCAAGAGATAGCGAACGCCGGCATTGGCACGCTTCGCCCGCGTCACCGCATCGGCCGCCACACCGGCATTCGCCGCCTCGCCCAAATATCCGGTGAGCACGCCCTGGCATTTGCCGATGACGCCCAACGCGTCCACACCATCCAGGAGCGCTGCCAGCTCGTCCGCCGGCACCACGCGGCCGCGGAACTTGCCGTGGCCGGGATGGTTGGAGAAGCACACCGTGTCGAGCCGCCAAACCTCATGGCCGAGGCGCTCCAGAGGCAGGGCGGCGACACTGTTGCCGACATGGCCGAAGACGACGGCGGACTGGATGGAAAGGATCGCCATGGACGCTCGTGTCCCGCCCCTGAAATTCGTCAGCGAATTTCAGGGATAAGCGGGCCACTAATCAATTGAATCTAGTGTGATTCAGATTCCTAAGTGCGTGGACGAACTTCGGAATCATCACGCTAGGAGCTCGCGTATCGGATGACGCAAAAAGCGAGACCGGCGTACGGCACCCGGTGTTCACCTTCGGTACCCTCGGAACGAATCAGGCCGGCGGTTTTGGAACGAAACGGGACGACTTCGCCCGCCTCCCGCAGCCGTGGTGGGAGGGGCTGAAGCCGTCTACAACATGTTGTTGCGGATCGGAATCCGCTTCACTAGGATGAGCGGCGTCAGGGGGATGGGCGAACCCATCCAAACGTGACCTCGAGCGGCCCTAACCATCCGAGACACGACCCCGACACCGCCTGAAGCACCAGCTTCGCGAAGCCGGCACCTCGCACCTGAGGCGGGTGACGCCTTCTGTCCCGATCCCGGGGCCCAGCCCTGGCCGAGCCGTGCCCACGAGATCCGGGAATGCGTCGCCATCGATTGGCGGCCAAGCCGTCGCTCCGCCGCCCGAGGATGTCCCCTCGCTCCCCGGTTGCCCGAGGGGCATCAAGCCTTGCGCGCCCGGCGTATTCCCACCCTCCCTCGCTCACCCGCGCCGCCCGGTGTGACCCGGAGGCGCGACTTTGCGGATCTTGCTGTGCCCTCCTTGCGGAGAGCCGCACCGACCGATCCACGCTGCGTCGGACGCCGCCGCGTGGACGGGCATGGATGGGCGCCATCGTGCTGGCCCGACCCGCGGGCCCAGCGTCGCGCACCTGATGGGGCTTTTGACCCCCGGCGCACGGAGCCGGACCCTGGGACACCACCGACCGCATGGACTCCGGTGCTCCCGAAGGAGCCGCTGGCTCGCCAATCGTCCGCCTCGAGTTGCCCCGCGCGGCCGATCCCTGACCAACCCATCGCCCATGCACGCTCCCACGTGCCGACCAAACGGTGGCACGAATTCTTGACGCTCGCAAGAAATAAAGGCGCGAGAGCTCAACTAATATTCCATCATAAAAACATCATCCAAATATAAACTGATTACCCACAGGGTTTTCCACTGAGATATTATTACAAGCACCGGCAACAATCTGACCCGGGCCGGGCCGGACGCAGGGAATCCGCGGGTTTGACGACGACGGTCGCGGCGACGCGCCGGGGCCCCTGTCAGGGAAAAGATTTGTCCCCGCAATCCACATCGCCATGACGTCTCTGCGGCTAGAACGAGAAGCGCTGAATCGCGAGGTCGACGCCGTTGAGGCTGACAACGCCTTGGGTTCCATTGGTGCCGAATTGCATGGTGACCGGCCCGACCGCGGCGGCCTGACAATCAAAGCGCCGCGGTCCGATCGCACCCAGAAACGGCCCGCCGGCGCACTCCCAAAGCGGCATCCCCAACACGTACCAAGCGCCTCCGACCTGCACCACCCCGGTCGAGCCGAACTGCCACACCGGCGCGCCATTCAAGCGGTAGTGAAACACCGCCAGATAAACCATGCCGGTATCCCTGCTGTCGGCCTGGACCTCGATGAATAGGCCCTGGCCGGACCGTGAGGAGTTCCACCACCAACCGGCCTCGGGCAAGCCGCTCGCCGTCGGGCGGGGGGTGTCGAGGCCTCCAGGGACGAAAGCAAAGCGGGAAATCGCCACCGATGTCTCCGGCAGGACGCCGTCGGGCGGCGGCAGCATGATCGTTCCCGTTCCGGGCGTCGCAAACACAACTTGGACGGCGCGCCCGTCCTTGCCGACCGCGCGTCCGTCGGCAGGTGGCCGATACGGATCCAACAATCCCGTGCCGCCGTCGTAGCGCAGCAGCGTTCCGCTGAACGCCGAGCCGTCGGCAGCGAGCAGGAGGGTCGCCACATACCAGACCGCAGCACCGGACTCGGTATAGGCATACATGCCGAAGTACACATGCAGCGATCCACCCGCGTCGCTCGCCTCGATGCTATAGCCGCGTCCGCTCTCGCCCGGATTCCACCACCAGCCGGTTTCCGGACGCGCGGTTCCCGGCCCGAATGTCGCCGTGCATGCCACATCGGTGGACAGCGTGACACCGGCCGTAACCTGACCGGTGGCCGCGCAAGCGCCGCTCCAGCCGACAAAACCTGAACCGATCGCCGGTCGGGCGGCCAGGGTCACGGTAGTGCCGCCGGCGAATCCGGCGCTGCAGCCCTGGTCCGATCCCGGCGCGCAGTTGATGCCGGCGGGTGTGCTGGTCACTGTGCCACGACCAGGGCCGGCCAAGCTCACCGAAAGCGTCTTGCCGCCGACCGCGAACGTAGCCGTGCACGCGATGTCGGCGTTGACGACAACCCCGATGGTGCCGGCGCTTCCAGAACAGGCGCCCGACCATCCGACAAAGACCGACCCGCCGGTGGCGGCGGCACTCAAGCTGATGGATGTGCCCTGCACGAACGTCGCCGAGCATTGACCCGTGCTGCAGTTGATTCCGGCCGGGCTACTCGTCACCGTGCCGGCGCCATTGCCTGCAATCGTCACCGCAAGGGTCTTGGTCGCGGCGGTTAGGGTGGCCGTGCAGGAGGCGTTGGCATTTAAGGTGATGACCGTTGAAGCGAGGGCCCCGGAACAGGCCCCGCTCCAGCCGGCGAAGGTCGATCCGGCGCCCGGACTGGCCGTGAGCGTGACCGCCGTGCCCTGGTTGAACGACGCCGAGCAGGTGCCGGCGCTGCAATTGATGCCCGCCGGACTGCTCGTCACC